>DASQVN010000798.1:0-2711 GCA_035640755.1 Rhodopila sp. | reverse complement strand
CGATATGCCCCTTCTGACCGGATTCCGCGTCCACCAGCTCGGTTCTGGACTGGCTGCGGCCGTGTGCGGGCGGTTGCTGGCGGATACGGGGGCGCGTGTCAGCCGGGTTGGCGCGAGAACGGATGGATGGCTGGCGTCCTGGCTCAATCATGGGCCGGAGGCGGGCGTGGACGACCTGGCCTCGGCCGACATGATCGTGTGCGAGGGCAGCCCGGCGGCGCTGCGCAGTGCGGGGCACGACCCGGACGGTTTGCGCCGGGTCAACGCGCGGGCGGCGATCGTGCTGATCTCCCCATTCGGGCAGAGCGGTCCGCGTGCCGAGGAACCGGCGACCGACCTGACGCTGTTCTTCGCCAGCGGCATCGCGCGCATGCTGACGGGCCAGGTGGATGATCTCTCGGAGCCGCCGCTTGCCCCGGTGGGGCAGCAGTCGGCGTTCATCGGCGGGCTGGCGGCCGCGTGTGCCGGGATGCATGCGGCGCTGCTGGGTTGCGGTGCGGTGATCGATGTCTCGATCCAGGAGGCGCTGGCGACGCTGGCAATGACCGAGCTGACCCGCGCCGGGCAGACCGGGGCAAGCTGGGCGCGCAAGCGGGTTGGCGACGGGAACGGGGCAACGGTGTGCATCCTGCCGGCCAGCGACGGCTACGCGGCGATCTCTCCGCGCGAGGAGAAGCAATGGGCCGCGTGGCTCGGCGCGATGGGATCGCCCGCCTGGGGCAGGGATCCGCGGTTCGCGACCAAGCCCGACCGGGTGCGCAACTGGGACGCGCTGCACGCGCTGGTGTCGGCGTGGAGCCGGGCGCATGACAAGCAATGGATTGCCGACACCGCGCAGGCGGCGCATGTGCCGAGCTTCCCGCTGCGCGACCCGGCCGAGCATCTGGGGTCGCCGCAGCTTGCACATCGAGGGTTTTTCCGGGAGGCAGAGATCGCCGGCCGCGGCGTGCGTGTGCCAGGTTCGCCGTTCGGCGCGCGGGTGATGCCGGCTACCGGTCCCCTGCCCTCGCCCGGCGGGCTGCCGTTGGCGGGGATACGGGTGCTGGATTTCAGCTGGGTGATCGCCGGGCCGACGGCGACCCGCTATCTGGCGGCGATGGGTGCCGAGGTCATCAAGATCGAGGCGCCGGGCCGGGGCGACCCAGGCCGAGCGTCGGAGCTGCACATGGTGCTGGGCCAGGGCAAGAAGGCGATTGTGCTGGACCTGAAGCAGGCGGAGGGCGCGCGGCTTGCCATGCGGCTGGCCGAACGGTCGCATGTGGCGCTGGAGAATTTCGCAACCGGGGTGATGGACCGGCTTGGCCTGGGCGCCGAGGCGCTGCGGGCGGTGAATCCGGGCCTGATCTACGTCTCGGCCTCGGGGCTCGGCCGTACGGGGCCTGAGGCGCATGCCGTTGCCTATGGGACGCTGCTGCAATGCTATGCCGGGTTCGCCGGGCTGAACCGCCACCCGGGCCGGCCGCCGCGGGTCGGGATGGCGTGGCTCGATCCGATGTGCGGGCTGATGCTGGCGTTCGGCGTGGCGGCGGCGGTGTGGCGCGGGCGGCGGTCGGGCGAAGGGGCGCGCATCGATTTCTCGATGATCGAGGCGATGCTGTGGACCATGGCTGAACCGTTGCTGGCCGAGCAGCTCGGACGGGCGGAGAGAGCGGCGGGCCGGGTGTGGCGCTGCGAAGGGGATGACGACTGGGTGGCGGCCGGTGCCGATACCGATCCGCCGGCCGCGGGTTCGGCGGCGGAGGCGGCGGCATCGATGCTGGCGGGCGGGATGCCGGCGGCGGCGCTGGCCCGGTCGGCTGACCTTGTCGCCGATCCGCACCTGCGGGCGCGCGGGTTCTGGAAGCGGCATGGCACGGGCGTCCTGCCTGGGCTGCCCTGGCGAGCGTCGTTCGCGCAGGTCGATGGACCGCCCCGGCGCTGGGTGCCGATACAGTTGCCGTACTGCACGAGGTGCTGGACCTGCCGGAGGGGGAGATCGCGCGGCTCCGGCAGGCGCGCGTCATTGTGCAGCGGGACGAGGGGCTGGGATGCTGACGCAGATCTACGAAATCTCCAGCCCTGAGGAGGCCCGGTGGGTTTCGGCGATCGGTGTGAGCCATGTCGGCGTATTGGTTGGCGACGGTGAGTTCCCGCGGGAACAGCCGCTTGAGGCGGCGGCGCGGATTGCCGCGGCGATTGCGCCGCCGGCGCGGTTCTCGGCCCTGTTCCTGACCGCGAACCTGTCATTGATTGAGAGTTGGGTGCGCAGGCTGCGCCCCTCGATCCTGCACCTTGGTGCGGCGCCGGAGCTGCTGACGCCGGAAAGTGTTGCACTGCTGAAGCAACGAGTGCCCGGCTGCGCGATCATGCGCAGTATCCCGGTGTGTGATGACAGTAGTATTGCGCTGGCCGGGAGCTATGATGGCATCGCCGACTACCTGCTGCTGGACAGCCACCGGCCATCCGACAGGCAGATCGGCGCACTCGGCGTGACGCACGACTGGACGATCAGCCGGCGGATTGTCGAGGCGGTGCATACGCCTACCATTCTTGCCGGCGGGCTTGGTCCGGACAATGTCGCTGACGCCATCCGTGGCGTGCGGCCGGCCGGGGTGGATTCGAAGACGAAGACCGACCGGGACGGGTCGCATGTGAAGGATCTGGACCGGGTGCGCCGGTTTCACGAGGCGGCCAACGGGCTGATCTGAAGCGCCGGATGGTGAAATCCCGCT
>DASQVN010000797.1:0-8595 GCA_035640755.1 Rhodopila sp. | reverse complement strand
ACCACCCGCGACAACCTGTTTCCCGCCGGATCGGGCCTGAACGGCGAGGTGTCCGACATCGTCGCCCGCGCCACCTTCGCGCCCACCCAGTGGCTGGACCTGACCTATCGTACGCGGCTCGACAAGAGCAGCCTGCAGACCCGCTTCGCCGATGCGGTCGCCTCGGCCGGCGTGCCCAAGCTGCGGCTCTCGGCCGGCTACATCTACACGACCTTCGATCCGTTCACCTTTTACGACCAGCCGCCGCCGCCGCCGCCTGGCAACCAATTCTTCTTCCCGCGCAACGAAATCACCTTCGGCGCGTCCTCCAGCTGGGGGCGTTACCGTTTCGCTGGCTATGCCCGCCGTGACCTGCAGAACGACCGCATGGTGGCGATCGGCGGCGACGCGATCTATGAGGATGAGTGCTTCATCTTCGATGCCCGCTTCTATCGCCGCTACACCAGCATCAACGGCGACAATGGGTCGACCACGGTGCTTCTGCTTGTCACCTTCAAGACGATCGGCCAGTTCGGCTATCGAGCGCTTTGAGCGGAGACCATCATCCATGCCGAATCCACGCCCCCTGCCCGAGCTGAACGGCCACCGCCGCAGCCGGCGGCCCGGGGTGACGCGCCTTGGGGTGACGCGCCTCGGGGCCTGCGTCCTGGCTGCCGGGGTGCTGGCGGGCGGCCCCGCCGTTGCAGCGACCGCACGCGCAGCGGAAACCGCGGGCCGGCCGGTCAAGCCGCCCGGTCAGCCCACCGAGCAGCCGTTGGCGGATGCGACCCGCATCGCCGCGGTGGTGAACGGCGACGTGATCACCAACAACGATATCGGCAACCGCGCTCGTCTATTCGCCCTCTCGACCGGCCTGCCGCTCTCGCCCGAGGTGATCGACCGGCTGAAGCCGCAGATCCTGCAGCAGTTGATCGACGAGAAGCTGCGCCTGCAGGAAGCGCAGCGGCGCAAGATCGTCGTGCAGGACGCGCAGATCGCCGATGCGATCAAGGAGATCGAGTCGCGCAACAACATGCCGTCCGGTGCGCTGCGCGCCAAGCTCGCCGCCGACGGGGTCAGCACCCGCACGTTGATCGACCAGATCCGCGCCCAGCTCGCCTGGTCGCAGGTGCTGCGTGACATGGTCGCCGAACGCGTCAGCATCACCCCGGCCGATGTCGAGGCACAGCAGAGGCTGACCGCGCAGCGCGTCGGCCAGATGGAATACCGGGTCGGCGAAATCTTCATCCCGATCGACGATCCGGCGAGCACGGCCGACGCGCAGCGCTTCGCCGAGACGGTGATCGGCCAGCTCCGCGCCGGTGCCCCGTTCCCGGTGGTTGCCGCGCAGTTCAGCCAGACCCAGACGGCGCTGCAGGGCGGGCAGATCGGCTGGGTGCAGCCCAATGAGCTGGACCCCGAGGTGGCGCGGATCGTCACCGCCATGCCGGTCGGCGCCATCAGCAACCCGGTGCGGGTGCCGGGCGGCATCTCGATCGTGGCGCTGGAGGCGAAGCGGGAGATCGGCCGCGACATCGCCACCGTCGCCACGGTGCGGCAGGCCTTCGTCACCTTCGCCCAGCCGCTGACCGACCCGCAGCATCCAACCGAGCAGCAGCGCCAGGCGCTGGAGAAGATCCGCGCTGCCACCGCCTCGGTGCATGGTTGCGAGCAGATGGAGCAGGTCGCGAAGGGCCTGAACCCCGGTAGCCGGCCGATCGATCCGGGCGAAGTCCGCATCGAGGGCGTCAACCCGCCTGCGTTCCGCCAGCTTCTGGAAACCATCCCGGCCGGCAAGCCGACCGAGCCGCTGATCTCCCGCGACGGCATCGCGGTGCTGACCGTCTGCTCGCGCGAGCAGAAGAACGTTGGTGAGATCACGGCGCAGGACATCCAGCGCCGGTTGGTGGAGGAGCGGGTGGAGATGGTCTCGCGCCAGTTCATGCGCGACCTGCACCGCAAGGCGACGATCGACGTGCGGGTGCCGCGGTCCGAGTCTTAGCGCTGGGTGGGCGCCGGGTGGGTCTTGGCGGAGATGCTGCCCCCGCTCCGCGAGGTCATCGTTCGGCATGGTCTCGCGGCCCGCCATTCCCTTGGGCAGCATTTCCTGCTTGATGCCAACCTGACCGACCGGATCGTGCGTGAGGCCGGCGACCTGACCGGCCGGCATGTGGTGGAGATCGGGCCGGGCCCGGGCGGGTTGACGCGGTCGCTGCTGGCCTCCCCGGCGGCCGATGTCACCGTGGTGGAGCTCGACCGGCGGAGCGTGGCGGCGATGGCCGAGCTGGCTGAGGTGGCGGGGGGACGGCTGCGGGTGATCGAGGGAGATGCGTTGAGGCTTGATTGCGCGGCGCTGGTGCCGCCGCCGCGGCGGATCATCGCCAACCTGCCCTACAACGTCGCCTCGCCGCTGCTGGTCGGCTGGCTGCGCCAGGCCGCCCGGTTCGAGCAGCTGACGCTGATGTTCCAGCAGGAGGTGGCCGAGAGGATTTGCGCCGCTCCCGGCACCGCGGCCTATGGGCGCCTTGCCGTGCTGGCGCAATGGACGTGCGAGGCGCGGATCGTCATGCGGATCCCGCCCGCCGCGTTCACGCCGCCGCCCAAGGTATCCTCGGCTGTCGTCAGCCTGGTTCCGCACGCCAGCCAGCCCGATCCGGCGCTGTTTGCGCGCATGGAGTCGCTCACTGCCGCCGCGTTCGGGCAGCGCCGCAAGATGCTGCGCGGATCGTTGCGTGCGCTGGGCGGCGAAGCGCTGCTGGCGCAGGCCGGCATCGCGCCCGATCGGCGGGCCGAGACGCTGGAGGTCGGGGAGTTCGTGCGCCTGGTGCAGATGCTGGCGTAAGAATCCCGCAGAATGTTGCGGTGCCGTCATGCGTGCCGGCACCCGGGCCAAGCCGTTGGCTCAACAATTTAAGTTGTAATGCGCATCAGCCCCATTTCCGCACGATGAGCGGCGCGTTACCGTGCCACCCACATCAAGAAGATAATGTTGTGGAGGGGAAACTGTCGCTTGCCGGGCCGGATTTCGCTTCAGGGCTTCGTTCGCTTCCGCCGCGACAGGGCGCGTCCAGTGGCGCGTCCAGCACCGGCAGGCTCGCCGCCCCGCGGCACAGGATCCGGGTCACGGCAGACACGGTAGAATTCACCCGATGCAAACTGGGGATCACTCGATTGGGGTGATCTGACGGCCGATCGGCCAGTGTCATGTCCCGGATTTTTTGCACTGATTCGCATTCTGCCGCTGAGCAAGGGGAGCTGCAGCCATGATCAAGTTGACCGTCAATGGGCAGGAGCATACGTGGGACGGAGACCCCTCCCTGCCGTTGCTCTGGTACCTGCGGGATGAAGTGGGACTGACCGGCACCAAGTACGGCTGCGGACAGGCGTTATGCGGCGCATGTACCGTGCACGTGGGCGGCGCGGCGGCGCGCGCCTGCATCACCGCCATGTCGGACGTCGCCGACCAGCAGGTGACCACCATCGAAGGTCTGCATCCGTCCGGCGATCATCCGGTGCAGAAGGCCTGGCGGGAGGTCAACGTGCCGCAATGCGGCTTCTGCCAGGCCGGGCAGATCATGCAGGCCGCCGCGCTGCTGAAGGACAACCCGCATCCGTCTGATAACGATATCTACCAGACCATGTCCGGCAACATCTGCCGGTGCGGCTGCTACCAGCGCATCGCCAATGCCATTCGCGTCGCAGCGACGGGAGCATGACCCATGACACAGACAGCCACGCTGCCGATCGAGAAAATCTCTCGCCGTAACGTCCTGCGCGGACTTGGCATTGCGGGCGGCCTCGTGCTCGCCGCGCCGGTCCTGTCGCGCCAGGGCTTCGCCGCCTACAAGACCGGCGCCGGGGACATGCCGCACGGCGTGGTGACCGACCCGCGGGTGTTCGTTTCCATCGAGCCGAACGGGATCGTTACGATCATCGCGGCGCGCGCGGAAATGGGCACCGGTGTGCGCACCAGCCTGCCGATGGTCGTTGCCGATGAAATGGGCGCCGACTGGAACAAGGTCCAGGTGCGCCAGGCCCCGGGCGACGAGGAGAAATACGGCAACCAGGATACCGACGGCTCGCGCAGCACGCGGCACTTCCTGATCCCGATGCGCCAGGTCGGCGCCGCCGCACGGACGATGCTGGAAGCCGCTGCCGCGAAGAAGTGGGGCGTTCCGGTCGGCGAGTGCAAGGCCGAGGACCATGCCGTCGTGCACGCCGCATCCGGCCGCAAGCTGGGCTTCGGCGAGCTCGCCGCCGACGCGGCGGCGCAGCCAGTGCCCGACCCCGCGACGCTGAAGCTGAAGGACCGCAAGGACTTCCGCTACATCGGCAAGGGCGCCATCGGCATCGTCGACCTGCACGACATCACCACCGGCAAGGCGATCTATGGTAGCGACGTACGCCTCCCCGGCATGAAATACGCCGTCATCGCCCGTCCGCCTGTCACCGGCGGCAAGGTTGCGTCCTTCGATGCCAAGGACGCCATGAAGGTCTCGGGCGTCGAGAAGGTCATGGAGGTGCAGGGCTGGCCCTGGCCGTCGAAGTTCCAGCCGCTGGGCGGCGTCGCCGTGATCGCGCGCAACACCGGCGCCGCCATCATGGGCCGCGACGCGCTGAAGGTCACCTGGGACGACGGGCCGAACGCCAAGTACGACTCCGACACCTACCGCACCGAGCTGATGAACGCGGCGCGCAATCCCGGCAAGGTGGTCAGGAACAACGGCGACCCCGAAGGCGCGCTGAAGAGCGCCGACAAAGTCATCGTCGGCGAATACTACCTGCCCCACCTCGCGCATGTCAGCATGGAGCCGCCGTGCGCGGTCGCCAACGTCGCCGACGGCAAGGCCGAGGTCTGGGCACCGGTCCAGAGCCCCGGCGGCACCCGTGCCGACGTCGCCAAGACCCTCGGCATCCCGGAACAGAACGTCACCGTCCATGTCACCCTGCTGGGCGGCGGCTTCGGCCGGAAGTCGAAATGCGATTACGCGCTGGAGGCCGTGCTCCTCTCGCGTGCCATGAGCGCCCCCGTCTGCGTGCAATGGACGCGCGAGGACGATGTGCGCCACGACTTTGTCCACACCGTCTCGGCCGAACGGATCGAGGCCGGGCTGGACAAGAACGGCAAGGTGATCGCCTGGCGCCACCGCACCGTGGCACCGACCATCTGGTCCACCTTCCAGGCCGGCGCGAAAAACGAAGCCGCCTTCGAGCTCGGCATGGGCGTGGTCGACCTGCCCTTCGACATCCCGAACATCCGCTGCGAGAACCCGGAGGCCGCGGCGTATACCCGCATCGGCTGGTTCCGCTCAGTCTCCAATATCCCGCATGCCTTCGCCATCCAGAGCATGGTGGCCGAGATCGCGCACGCGACCGGACGCGACCCGAAGGACATGCTGCTGGAGCTGATCGGCCCGCCGCGGATCGTCGAGGTCGGCCCCTCGGTTGAAAAGCTGTGGGACTACGGCGAACCGATCTCCAGCTACCCGATCGACGCCGGCCGGCTGCGCCGTGTCACCGAACTGGTCGCCGAAAAGGCCGGCTGGGGACGCCAGTTGCCCAAGGGCCACGGGCTCGGCATCGCCGCCCACCGTAGCTTCGTCAGCTACGTCGCCACGGTGGTCGAGGTCGCGGTGGACGACAAGGGCAAGCTGACCATCCCGCGCGTCGATACCGCCATCGACTGCGGCGAATACGTCAACCCCGAGCGGATCACCTCGCAGATCGAGGGCGCCGCCGTGATGGGCGCCAGCCTCGCCAAGTATGGCGAGCTGACCTTCAAGAACGGCCGGGTCGTGCAAAGCAACTTCAATGATTTCCAGCTGGTGCGCATCGATGAGGCGCCGCTGGTCACTAATGTCCATATCGTCCCGCCGGGCCCGGATACCCCGCCCAGCGGGGTGGGGGAGCCCGGCCTGCCGCCGTTCGCACCGGCGTTGTGCAACGCCATCTTCGCCGCAACCGGCAAGCGGATCCGCAACATGCCGATCGGCAAGCAGCTCGAAAGCGCCTGAACAACGGGAGAGACGGGACAGCGCATGAGACTCTTCTCCATCACGGCCTGTGCGGCAGGGCTTGTCCTTTCCCTCCCGCTGGGTGCCCTCCCGCTGGGCGGGGTGGCGTTGGCCGACGACACCACGTCGTCGGCTCAAACGCCTGGTGCGACGGCGCCCAATGCCACCGGCATGACCAACTCCGGCAGCGTCAACCGAAACCTCGGCAAGGGACCGGCGGAGCAGCACTCCCTGCCGGCCCACGCATCGAAGCCGACCACGAAGAAGCACACCGGCGCGACAAATCAGAGCAACGCCGTCAAGTCGATGAACAAGGAGGCCAAGGACAAGATCGAAACCGAAGGCAAGTAGAGCAGATCGCCGGAGGGCCAACAGGACCGAAGGCGTGAATCTGCTCGGGAAGCAAGGCGAGCAGATCGTCGGAGGACCGGAGCGGTGATTCTGCTCGGGGAACAATGATCCAGGCGCATCGCGGTCCCAACCGGGCCGCGGTGCGTTGTGGCCCGTGAAAGGTCCAAGGGTGGAAAGGTCCAGGGAAGGAACAGAATGTTTATGAGCAGGATCTGCGCCGCGGCGGCGCTCGCCGCGCTGCTGGTTGGCGCCCAAGGGGGCTGGCAACCGGGTTGGGCAGCCGGCGATGACGTTACGCCCGAGCAATTGCTGAAGGCAGATTCCGACCCCGGCAACTGGCTGACCCACCACAGGGACTATTCCGCGCAGCGCTTCTCGCCGCTGGCCCAGATCAACCGCGGCAACGTCAAGAACCTGCACGTCGCGTGGACCCTCCAACTCGGCGGCATCGAGGGCGGCGGCATCTGGTCGCACGGCGGCCTGGAAGGCACCCCCATCGTGCAGGACGGCATCATGTACGCCACCGACGGCTGGGGCTCGGTCTACAAGATCGACACCCATGGCGGCGAGGGCAAGCTGATCTGGAAGATGGACCCGAAGACCGACCATGACTGGGCCGGCGCCGTCGCCTGCTGCGGCGTCGATAACCGCGGCGTGGCGCTGATCGGCAACCTCGTGCTCTCCCATTCGCTCGACGGCCGGCTGATCGCCACCAACAAGGAGACTGGGGAGATCGTCTGGCAGCGCCAGGTGGCCGACCCCGACAAGGGCGAGGTGATCACCGCCGCGCCGCTGGTGGTCAGGAATCTTGTCTATACAGGTGTCTCCGGCGCCGAGTACGGCATCCGCGGCTGGATCGCCGCCACCGACCTGACCACCCACAAGGAGGTCTGGCGCACCTACACCATCCCCGCGAAGGGCGAGCCCGGCAGCGAGACCTGGAAGGACGACCATAACGCAGCTGCCACCGGCGGGGGCTCAACGTGGGTCACAGGGAGCTATGATCCGGCCACCAACACGCTCTATTGGGGCGTCGGCAATCCCGGACCCGACTGGGATTCCGAATTCCGCCCCGGCGATAATCTCTATACCGACAGCACGCTGGCGCTCGATGCGGATAGCGGCAAGATCAAGTGGCACTACCAGCACACGCCGAACGACGCGTACGACTATGACAGTGTCTCCGAGAACGTGCTGGTCAACGCGCCGATCCATGGCCGCGACACCCACCTCGACCTCGAGGCCGACCGCAACGGCTTCGCCTACGCGCTGAACCGCGACAACGGCGAGTTCGTCTGGGGCCTGCCGTTCGTGAAGCAGGTGACGTGGACCAAGGGCCTCAACCCCGAGACCGGCAAGCCGGCCGAGTACGATCCGAAGGCCGGCGTGCAGAAATACAACGCCGCCGTCACACCGACGCGGGCAAACCCGGTGACCGAGATCTGCCCCGGCAACATGGGCGGCAAGAACTGGCCGCCGACCGCCTACAACCCGCTGGAGAAGCTCTGGTACATCCCGGTGATCGAGAGCTGCAACCGCATCACGGTGAAGGCGGAGGACCCGACGAAGCCGGTCAACCACCGTGACACGTTCACCGGCGGCGGCCCGACGGAGGACGTGCGCATCACCGGCAGCGTCACCGCGATCGACGTCACCACGGGCAAGGAAGCCGGCAAGCACGAGACCCCCTTCCCCATGCTGGGCGGGCTGCTGGCGACCCCCGACCTGGTGTTCTACGGCCAGCCGGACGGCAAGGTCGCGGCGCTTGATGCGAAAACCCTGCAGGAGCTGTGGAGCTTCAACACCGGCGGCGGGGTGAGCGCGCCGCCGATGACCTTCACGTCCGACGGCAAGCAGTACGTCGCCGTCCTGGTGGGCCAGGGAGGCGCCTGGGATAAATGGTTCATTGAGGCAACGCCGGAGCTGAAGAAGATCCAGCCCAGCTCAACCCTGTATGTCTTTGCGTTGAACTGAGTGTCGTGCCGGGGTGGCCCAAAGGCTCACGATGCGGGCCATCCCGGAGTCCTGCTGCGAGAGTATTGGCCTGCTGCGAGAGTATGGGTTTGTGACGAAGTCTTCCGGATATGCCACGGCCGCTTCGGCGGCGATGGTGCCGATGCTGGCGGCGTTGGTACTGACCACCCTGGTATTGGCCGCCCTGGCGGGCGCGTCGGCGTGGGGTGAGTCCCCGGCGGCCGATGATGGACTGCGCGTGTTCAAGTCCGCCAATTGCGTTGGCTGCCACAAATGG
>DASQVN010000796.1:0-2590 GCA_035640755.1 Rhodopila sp. | reverse complement strand
GACATCGTCCGGCTGCAGCTTTCACGCATCTCTCGACGCGTGCGGGAGAGCCAGGGGGTGCCGTTCAGCTACGATGATGCCGTGATCGATCTGATCCGCGGGCGCTGCACGGAGCTGGAGAGCGGTGGGCGGATGATCGATGCGATCCTGACGGGCCATCTGCTGCCGGCGGTGAGCCGGGAGGTGCTGAAGCGCATCAGCGCGCGGCAACCGCTGCATCGCGTTCATGTCAGCGTGACCGGTGATAGTCTTTGCTATGTTTTCGATTAGACCCGGCCTCATCATGATGCAGGGGTTGAAACATCGATGACTCAGGTTCTCGTCATCACCTTGGATGGCACCGGGGAAAGCCGTACCGTGAGTGCGGGGGGGCTGACTGTCGGCCGCAGCCAGGACAACGACTGGGTCCTGACGGATACGGCGCAGCCGCCGGCGATGTCGCGCAAGCATTGCCGGTTCGATATCGGGCCGCGAGGCCCTACGGTGACCGATCTGGGCAGCACGAACGGCACCAGCGTGAACGGGCGGGTGGTTGTCGCGCACAAGCCGGCAGTGCTGCGAGGTGGCGAAGTGATCGAGATCGGCGCGCGCCGGTTGTCGGTCGAGGTGCGGGACACCGATGCCGTGCCGGCTCAGCCGCCAGTGTTGGACCCGCCGGGCGGGGCTGTACGCGGATTGAGCGTACCGCGGCCGGTGCCGCCGGGTGCCGCGCGGCTCGGCGAGACGCCGATGTTCCGCGACCCGAGCCGGCGGGAACCGATCGATCCGCTGGGCAGTGCATTCAGCGACAAGTTGGCGCCTTTGCCGAGCCAGCAGAAGGGGCCGAGCCAGCGAACGGGGCGGGCGGAGGCGCCGAGGACGGATGGGGCGCCGCAGTTGGAGGCGATGGTGCCGCGGCGGACGTCAAGGGCGCCGCAGGACCATGAGGCGGGCGATCCGCTGGCCGCGACGAAGGAGCCGGCACGGTCGAAGCGCTCCGGCCCTGCGGAGGAGGAGGACCCGTTCGGGTTCGGTGCGTCGGAGAAGGTGACACGGGGGGCGGCGAAGCCACAGGAGCTGCCACCAGCGAAGGCCGAGGCACCGGTGCCTGGTGCCGATGATCCTCGGGCGGCGTTCCTGATCGGCGCGGGCGTGCCGCCGGCGCCGGGGGATGACCGGGCGGCCGAGAGGTTCCTGGAGGATGCGGGGCGGATGTTCGCGAGGCTCACGGACGGGCTGCGCGAGCTTCTGGCGGTGCGGGCAATCATCAAGGACCAGGCCGGTATCGACAGCACACGGATCAGCGCGACGCTGAACAATCCGCTCAAGCTGGCCGGCAACAAGCGGGAGGCGGTGGCGGCGCTGCTGGGCAAGCCAGAGGCCGGATATCTGGCGCCTCTTGCGGCGATCGATGCCGGGTTCCGCGACCTGAAGGCGCATGAGCTGGCCGTTTTGGATGGGGTACAGGCGGCGGTGGATGAGCTGTTGGCGCTGTTCAACCCGGAGGCGCTGGAGCGGAATCTGGATGCCGCGGGGTTGCTGGCGAACCTGCTGCAGGGCGGCCGGCGCGCGCGGCTGTGGGAGCTGTACCAGGAACGTTACGAGGAGATCGCCAAGGCAGCGCGCTCCCGCTTCATGGGGCGGCTGGATGAGGCGTTCCGCAGTGGCTACAGCCGCAAGGCGGCGGAGATAGCGGCGGAAAAGGTGCCGCAGTCATGAAGCGGCGCGCGTTGCTGGCGGGGCTGGTTGCGCTGAGCGGGTGCGGGGGCGGGGAGAAGAAGCCGCCGCCACCGCCGCCACCGCCGCCACCTACGACAGTGTCGCTGCAACTGACGGCGGCGCCGGATGTGAACCCGGACGGGACGGGGACGGCGGGGCCGCTGCGGGTTCGGGTGCTGCAGCTTGCCGATACGAATGCGCTGGCGCAGGCGGATTTCTTCACGTTGGATGCTGATCCGGCGAAGACGCTCGGGCCGGCGCTGCTGGGCAGCGCGGATGTGGTGCTGCGGCCGGGACAGACGCTGACGCTGACGCCGGAGGTGAAGCCGGAGACCAAGTTCATCGGGGTGGTGGCTGCCTACTACGCCATCGACAAGGCGAAGTGGCGGGCCTGGCTGCCGATCAAACCGCACACGGCGAACGCGATGATGGCGCGTTTTGGTGCGGATGCGGCGACATTGACGGAGCGTGCGGGATGAGCGCCGCGAGCCGCGTTGTGTGGTCCGAGGGGATGTTCCTCCGCACCCAGCATCTGCAGCAGCAGGATCGTTGGGTGGAGTCGCTTGCGCGGGCCGCGCGGCTCGGGGACCGGGCATATGCCTGGGGCTTCCAGGAGATCGAGCTGGACCAGCCGTTGCTGCCGCAGGGGAAGGTGGCGATCCGGCGGGCGGTGGGCGTATTGCCGGATGGTACGGCGTTCGCCTGTCCGGACGATTGTCCATGCCCGGAGCCGATCGAAGTGCCGGCGGCGGGCGGGCCGACAACCATCTACCTGGCGCTGCCGGTGCGGGTGCCGGGGGCGGCGGAGATCGACCTGCCGGGAAAGGAGCCGACGGGGGCGCGGTATCTGACGTATGAGGCGGAGCTCCGCGATAGCCTGGCGCACGCCGAT
>DASQVN010000795.1:0-2776 GCA_035640755.1 Rhodopila sp. | reverse complement strand
ACGGCACGCCCTATGCCGCCAATGATCCGGCCTCGCTCGCCTGGGTGCATGTGACCGGGGCGGTCAGTTTCCTCGACGCGTGGATCCGGTATGCCGAACCGGGCATGCATTGGCCGAGCAGGACCGGTACTTTGAGGAAGTTGCGCGGATCGCCGCGGCGCTGGGGGCCGATCCGGTGCCGCGGACGCGGCTGGAGGCGCATGGGCTGATCAAGGCGATGCGCCCGCAGCTTCGTCACGATTCGCGCACGCGCGAGGTGTGCCGCCTGGTGCTATCGCAGCCGGCGCCCAGCAGGATGGCCGAACCTTTCCAGACGTTGACGATGCAGGCCGGCGTCGATCTGCTGCCGGATTGGGCGTTGCGCATGCACGGGCTGCCGCGGCCTGTTCTTGGACGTCCGCTGGTGCGGGCCGGCACGCTGGGCGTCGCGCGCACGCTGCGCTGGGTGTTCCGCGGATAGGTGCTTGCGGAACCGACCACCTGATACTAAACTACCGGTCAGTATAAACTGCAACTTGCGCGTTCAACAGCTACTTGCGCGTTCAACAGCTATGGGAGCGAGACTGCATGGACATCTCACAGGACCTCCGGGCCGGAGCATTGGCCGGGGAATATGACGCCATCATCATCGGCGCCGGGATGTCCGGAATGTACCAGCTGTACCGCCTGCGGGAGCTTGGGATGCGCGTGCGTGTGTTCGAGACCGGCACCGGCGTCGGCGGCACCTGGTACTGGAACCGCTATCCCGGTGCCCGCTTTGATTCGGAAAGCTACTCCTATGCCTACTCCTTTTCGGAGGAGCTGCTGGCGGAATGGGACTGGCAGGAGCATTTTGCGCCACAACCCGAGACCCTGCGCTATCTGAACTACGTCGCCGACAAGTTCGACCTCCGCCGCGACATCCAGTTCCAGAGCCGCGTTGCGGCTGCGCACTGGCAGGAGCGGCCGCGGCAATGGGAGGTGACGCTGGAGGATGGCAGGCGCTACCGCACGCGCTTCCTGATCACGGCGATCGGTCCGCTGTCGGCGCCGACCATGCCGCGCATCGAGGGGGTGGAGTCGTTCGACGGGCAATCGTTCCACACAGCCCGCTGGCCGCATGAGCCGGTCAGCTTCGAGGGCAAGCGCGTCGCCGTCATCGGCACCGGCGCGACCGGCGTGCAGACGATCCAGGAGGTGGCGAAGACCGCCGGCACGCTGACCGTCTTCCAGCGCACGCCGAACTGGTGCGCGCCGCTGCACAACAGCCGGATCTCCAAGGAGGAGATGGCGAAGATCCGTGCCGGATACGCGGAGATGTTCCGGCGCTGCCAGGAAACCTTCGCCTGCTTCCTGCACACGCCCGACCCGCGCAATACGTTCGATGTCTCACCGGAAGAGCGGCAGGCATTCTGGGAAATGCGCTACGCCGAACCCGGCTTCGGCATCTGGCAGGGCAACTTCAAGGACATCCTGACCAACCGCGAGGCGAACAAGGCGCTGTCCGATTTCGTCGCCGGCAAGATCCGCCAGCGGGTGAAGAACCAGGCCGTCGCGGAGAAGCTGATTCCGAAGAACCACGGCTTCGGCACCCGGCGCGTGCCGCTGGAGACGAAGTACTACGAGGTCTACAACCAGGATAACGTGACGCTGGTCGATCTCCTGGAAACGCCGATCGAGCGGATCACGCCGCAGGGGATCAAGACGCGTGCGGCGGAGTATGAATTCGACATCATCATCTACGCCACCGGCTTCGACGCGGTCACCGGCAGCTTCGACCGGATCGACATCCGCGGGGTAGACGGCGAGCGGTTGAAGCAGCGCTGGCAGCACGGGCCAGAGACCTATCTGGGTGTGATGGTCAACGGGTTCCCCAACATGATGATGCTCATGGGGCCGCATACCGCACTCGGCAACATTCCGCGCAGCATCGAATACAACGTGGATTGGGTGACGCGCCTGGTGGACCACGCGCAGGACAACGGGCTGACACGGCTGGAGGCGACGCCGACGGGGGTGACAGCCTGGACCGACCACGTCAGGGCATGCGGCGTCGGATTGCTGTCCAACGAGGTCGATTCCTGGATGACCGGCGTCAACCGCAATGTCGAGGGCAAGCAGGTGCGCATCATCAACCGCTACAGCGGCAGCGCCCCGGCGTACCGCGCCCGCTGCGAAGACGTTGTGGCCGGCGGTTACGGCGAACTGGCGCTGGCCTGAACCGGTCGGCGGAGCCGGCCGTCACGGCTGACAGCCGAAGGTCGGTTGCCGGTCGGGCGGGACTGGCGTCCTGTCGAACGTTGAGATGGTGTACGGGTCGGCGATCAGCTTGTAGTCGTTGTAGCCGGGGGTTACCAGGATGATCGCCACGGCGTCGCCCGGCCAGAGGTGTGACTTGTCGATCACCAAGAATGTCTTGCCATGCACGACGCCCTTGAGACCGACCAGCCGGGGCTCGCCGCCGCCAACCCAGGCAACGTGCAGGTTCTCCCGCGCGCCTTCGACGTTTGGCATCAGCCGGGGGTCGAAGACGATCCGCGTGCGTTCGGCTTGCACCTGCGCGCCACCCTCGTAGAGGCGCGAGAACAGTTGCTCGCCCTCATCGCTCAGTACAATGAGATGGGGGTCACAGGTGGTCCGGATCTCCTCGGCGAACGCCTGCCAACGTGCCCGCCTTTCCACCAGCGCCTCATGCCGCCGCCACTCCCAGCCCAGGTTGGCATGCGTGGTGGTGCGATAGCTTGTTGGGACCGGTAGGTAAGGGGAGCTCGCTTCGTTGATGCGAAGCAATGGCGGC
>DASQVN010000794.1:0-6177 GCA_035640755.1 Rhodopila sp. | reverse complement strand
CCGACAAGACCTCTGCGATCTCTGTTACTCTGCGGCCTCTGCGTTAAAAAATCCCCACCATCAAGCTTCACGCAGCTCCCAGCCGAGGCACTGTTGATAAACCTTCTCCAGCAACCCAGGCCCAAACGCGCGGTGCACCTTGAGGCCGCAGCGAGTGATTCGGTCGGTGATCTCAGGTCCAGGGTCAGTAGTCTGCATGCCCCCGTATAGCGGCCGAAGCATTGACAGCACGTTAATGGCACCGCCGTTCACCGTTGCCAGCTCCGCTTTTTAACGCAGAGGCCGCAGAGTAACAGAGATCGCAGAGGTCTTGTCGGGCTGTCTGTGGTGCTGGCGGCGTGCGATTAGCCTTGATGCGAACGTTTGGTTGGCTGTCGTTTGTGTTGGGGGCGGCTTGGTGCCGGAGGGTTGGGCGGGGAAGCCGTGGATGGCGGCGCGGCGGCCGCCATGACGCGGGATCTAGGGTCCGGACGGCAGCAATTCTGCCGGATAGGGGCCGTGCGGCAGGATATCGAGCTTCAGCGGGACTGGTGTGCCGAGCCAGAGGGCGTTGGCGGTGTGGTCGTCGTACTCGTCGTCGGTCAGTGGATGGACGAGGATATCAAGTCCCTGGCGGTTGAACATCAGCCAAGGGACGACTTCCGCGAAGGCTGACGACCTGAAGATGACCTGGCGCTGTGCGACGGGGTGTGGGCCGGCGATACCGCTGTTGCGGCCGAGTTCGACCGGAAATTGCGCTGCCAAGGCATTGCAGAGTTCATCCGCCACAGGCCGGCGGCTGTCGTCGCCGTAGTAGATATGGGCGTGGTAGCCGTGTAGCTGCGTCATGACGTGCTCCCTGGTTCTGTTCGGGTTTGATTGTCCCGATACGGTATATTTTCTGCTCATTGATAGTCTGATCCATACGCAACCGCGGCGTGTGTGCGCCGGATTGCCGGCCCCGGCGGGGATCGGATTGATGATATCACAGATGCCGTCGCCTTGTCGCCGGTTGCGGGCGGCCGGAGGCTTTGCTGCCGCGGGGGTGTCGGATTATTGTACCGCGAATGACCTGTCATGACGGGCTGTGCTGTGGGCAGCCGCGCACCACCGTTGCAGCGCAGATGGGCGGATCAAGCCCGCCCATGACGGAGAGGCTACGGCGCGTGGGGACGGGCGAGATTTGTCGGGGTTTTTATTGTTGAAGTTGCAGTGCTCCGAGGGTAAAATAATGTCGCAATACTGCAAACAAAACTCGCCTGAGCAACGCCCAATTACGCATACAATACAGGATGATACAATGCAGGGGGGATACAATGCAGCAGCCTGACCAGGACAAGCTCAATGCCTTCCTTGGCCGGATGGTTGGCGATCTGGGCGGAATTGCGACCGGCGCTCTGGTTCTTGTGGGTGACCATCTCGGCCTGTTTCGGGCGATGCGCGACGGGGAGATGGTGAGCTCAGCCGAACTGGCGCAGCGTACGGGCACGCATGAACGTTATGTGCGCGAATGGTTATCCGGCATCGCAGCGGCCGGATATGCCGAGTATGATGCAGGGTCCGACAGGTTTTATCTATCGCCCGAGCAGGCGACGGTGTTTGCTGACGAGGACAGCCCGGCGTTCATGGCGGGCGCCATGGAAGTCATGGCGGCCTTGTGGCTGGATGGACCGAAGATCGAGGAAGCGTTCCGAACAGGCAACGGCGTGGGATGGCACGAACATAGCGCGTGCCTGTTCCGCGGTACCGAACGGTTCTTCCGGCCCGGCTACAACGCGAACCTGATCTCATCGTGGCTGCCGGCGCTCGACGGGGTGGTCGAGAAGCTGGAGCGCGGCGCGCGGGTGGCGGATGTGGGGTGCGGGCATGGCGCCTCGACCATCCTGATGGCGCGGGCGTTTCCGAACAGCCATTTCGTTGGCTTTGACTATCACGCGCCCTCGGTCGAGCGGGCGCGGGCGGCTGCGGCCGAGGCGGGTGTTTCGGGCAATGCCGAGTTCCAGGTCGCGAAGGCGAAGACGTATGACGGCACGTATGACCTGGTCGCGTTCTTCGATTGCCTGCACGACATGGGGGACCCGGTCGGCGCGGCGGCGCACGTACATGAGACGCTGGAGCCGGACGGCACCTGGATGATCGTGGAACCGGCTGCGGGAAACTGCCTGGCGGAGAACCTGAACCCGATCGGACGGGTGTATTACGCGGCGTCTACCATGATCTGTACGCCGGCTTCGCTGGCGCAGGAGGTTGGCGCCGGGCTGGGGGCACAGGCGGGCGAGGTCAGGCTGCGGCAGGCGATCACGGCGGGCGGGTTCCGCCGGTTCCGCCGCGCGGCCGAAACGCCATTCAACATGGTGCTTGAGGCGCGGCCGTAACGTTGGGCCGGATGCCGCCGGGGGAGGCCCCGGCGGCATGGGTTGGCTCAGCGGATCATGCCTTCCAGTTCGTCCTTTGCCCAGGCGATGATCTGCTTGTTCGACTGGCCGGAATGGACCTTGGCCAGCATCGTCGGGTGGATGGCGCGCGCGTACATCTGGGCCGCGATGTCGGGCGGTGCGGGGTAGGCGGTGATATTCTCTTGCGCATTGTGCCAGGGACGCATCGGGTAGTTGTAGACGGTGCCCTTGGGTGGTTCGACTTCTTCCCAGATCTTGAAGTCGGACATGCTGGGCAGGGGCGGAATGTCGTAGCCGTTGGCGACGGTGTCGCGGGCCTCGACCTGTTCGCGTTCCTGGAGGTACTGGGTGAGTTCCTTGGCGGCGGTCTTGTTGCTGCCGAAGGCCCAGACGCCGAAGAAGCAGTAGTTGTAGGGGTTGAAGCGGCCTTTCGGGCCGATCGGGCATGGGAAGGTCCAGCAGTCGGCGGCGACCTGCGGGGCGTCGCGCTTCGCCACCGACCAGGCGGAGGGCGGGTTCATGATCAGCGCGCTCCTGCCCGAGATCAGAGCGCGGTTGTTGGATGCGTCGTCGTAGCTGACGGTATCGGGCGGCAGGAAGGGGGCGAGCTTGCGGGCGTAGTCGAGGACGGCGTTCACCGGTTCGGAGTCGACGGTGAGCTCGCCTTTTTCGTCCACCAGCTTTGCGCCGAAGGCGGCGTAGAGGACGCCGGTGTTGTTGACGGAGTCGCCGGTCTGGCCGAGGCCAAGGCCGAACGGGTAGCCGGCCTTGGCGCAGGCCTCGGCGGCCTTGAGGAAGGTGTCGTAGGTCCAGCTTGCCGAGGCCGAGGGATCGGATGGGTGGGCCGGGAACAGGGCCTGCAGGTCGATGCCGGCGTACTTCTTGAACATGCTGATACGGGCGCAGCAGTTCAGGTTCAGCGTGCCGGTGCTGGACGGCAGCGCCATCCAGTGCCCGCGCAGGCGTGCGAGGTATTCGTGCACCGGGCTGTACTTGCCGTATCTGGCGGTCATGTGCGCGACGATGTCGTCGAACGGCTCCAGCCGGTTGGCGTAGGTGTTGACCTCCCAGTTGTAGAACGGCAGGAGGTCGTGGCCTTGCTGCGCCTGGGCCTCGGCGGCCTGGGTGATCTGGATCTTGTTGCCGTTCGAGGTGATGAAGTCGATGGTGACGTCGACCTTGTTCTTGTCGGCCCAGGCCTGGACCTGTTTGCGCATCACGTCGTTAGTGCCGGGCACCCAGTGATCCCAGAACGCGACCATCAGGCGCCCGGCGGCGCCGGCGGTGCGGATGTGCACGAGCGGCAGGGCGGACGCGGCGGCGGCGGCGTGCAGGACGCGGCGGCGCGTCCATCGCGATGAAGTCTGCATTTCCTGTAGCCTCCCATCTTTCTTGTCGTTTCGCCATCGGCGACGGCCGTGCTCGCGAACGCTGGATGCGAGGGAGGCGCGTCAGCAGCGGCGAGGCGACTATTGCAGAGAATCCGCGGGGACATACGACGACAAAGTGGTGAGCGAGGGTGTCGGGACCGGCGGACGATGGGTCTGGTTTCCTGCGAGGTCGGACTCAGGTGTGACCTGCTTCATAGCAGCGATCTTTGGTTGACGACAGACTGCGCCGAGCACCCTTGGGAGGAGATTGGAGATGCCCGACGTGCACGCAGCCATGCTCAAGCAGCCCGAAAAACAGGCTCCACTCGGGGCCACATCGATTGAAGCGATGCTGGCCGATGCGGGGCAGATGATGGACTATGCGGTCTCACGCGGGCTGCTCGATACCGGGTCGGAGGGGGGGACGGAAACCGTCTCCGACATTGTGCAGGCGCAAACGGCGGCGCGGTCCGGCACGCTTACGACGGAGATCGTGGTGGCATTCTACAGCGCCTATTCGCGGCTTGCGCGGCGGGTGCGGCCGGTCACCGCGCTGTCGCTGGCGGCCTCGCAGAAGGCGTCGCTTGGCGCGATGAAGGCGCTTGCGCTGCTGCTGGTCAGCGGGGTCATCGTCTTCTCGATCTTCCTGTTCATGTCCAATGCGACACTGACCGAGACGTCGGATCTGATCGAGCAGCAGAACACCGCCGCGCTGAAGTTGTGGGGGGAGGTTCAGGTCATGCAGTCCGGCGAGGATGCCGGGCGGGTGAACGCCGCCCATGCGCGCGACGGGATCGTGGTGGAGCGGGTGTTCGAGCAGATGGTGGAATTTTCGCGCAGGAGTGCATGGCTTCTGCAGTCGGCGAGCCGGTTGAACACATGGTTCATTCCGCCATGGCTGCGGCTTGATCCCCGCGATGTGGTGTTCAATGAGGCAAACCCGAACGGGCTGAAACACTTGAATGTGCCTCCGGATTTGTCGACGTCCGCGGAGATCAGGGCCGAGGCGATCGGGCAGATCAAGGCGTATCAGTATATCCGCGACTACGCACTGGGGCTGTACAAGATCAACTCGCTGATCTATAGTAGTCTTTCGGCGTATTTCCTGCCAACGGTGTATGCATTACTGGGGGCTTTTCTGTATGGGCTGCGGCTATACTCCCGTCTGGTCACCCGGAACGAGTTCCTGCCGTCGGTGGCGAACAGCGCCCGCTATTACATCGCATCCATTGCGGGGCAGGTGGTCGGGCTGTTCGGGACCTTGCTGCCGAAGGGGCTTGCGCTTCCGCCGCTGGCCGTGGCGTTCCTGGTCGGGTATGCGGTCGAGGCGTTCTTCTGGCGGCTGGATGCGCTGATTCGCAAGTTCAAGGGCATCGACGCGCCGCCGGCTGCGGTGCGGGCGCCCCCGCCGGCGGCAACGTCTTCGTAACGGGGGCTACAGGGCGCCCTGCTCCCGCAGGGCTGCGACCGCGGCGCCATTCAGGCCGAGCCATTCGGACAGAACGGCGCCGGTGTGCTCCCCAAGGACAGGAGAAGAGGTCAAGGCGGGCGGCTTGCCGTCGATGCGGACGGGCCAGCCGGGCATCTTGAAGGGCTTGTGGATCGGGTGGTGCATGACCTGCATGATGCCGCGCTGCTCGAAGGTCGGGTCGTTGTGCAGTTCCATGGTGTCGAGGACGGCGCCGGCGGGGATGCCGGCCTCGCCGATGGCGCGCATCGCCTCATGCTTGGTGTGGTTGCGGGTCCAGGCGGCGATGATTTCGTCCACTTCGGGTTCGCGGGTGACGCGGCCGGCGGGGGTGGCGTAGCGGGGATCGCCGATCAGGTCCTCCCGCCCGACCAGTTTCAGCAGCCGGTCCCAGTGTTCCGGGTTGGCTCGGCTGGTCATGATGTAGACGTAGTCGTTGGGGCCGCCGGGGGCGCAGGGATAGAGGCCCATGGGGGCGTTGCTGATGCCGGGGACCTTGGAGCCGCCGCGCTGGGCGGGCTTGCCGGTGAGGCCCTGGGTCGCGAAGTTGATGCGCATGTAGTGCATGATGGCGTCCTGCATCGCCACCTGGAGCCGATGCCCCTGCCCCGTCCTCTGCCGCTCATACAGCGCGCCGAGGATGGTGATGGCCATCAGCATGCCGGTGCCGGTGTCGCCGAGGGAGATGCCGGGGCGGGTCGGCGGGCCGTCGGGGTCGCCGGTGACGCTGAAGGTGCCGCCGCAGGCCTGGGCGATCATGTCGAAGGCGAGGTTCTTCTCGTATGGGCTGCCTTCGCCGAAGCCCTTGACCTGGGCGTAGATGATGGAGGGGTTCAGTTCGCGGACCACGTCGTAGCCGAGGCCGAGACGCTCGATCGCGCCGGGGGCGAAGTTCTCGATGCAGACGTCGGCCTTGCGCAGCATGTCCTTGACGAGGTTGAGGCCTGCGGCGGACTTGAGATTG
>DASQVN010000793.1:0-2523 GCA_035640755.1 Rhodopila sp. | reverse complement strand
CCCCTCACGACTTGCACGGAAACCGCTCCTCCAGAAACTTGAACAACCCGACATCCGACTTCATCGACCGCCGGTCCGGGTTCGCCCGCACCCATGCGACGAACTGGTTCATCGTCTCCGCCCGCGACGGCGCCGGGTTCGGCAGGCAGAACAGCTTCTTGTCCCCCGCATAGTGCTGCTGCACCGTAATCGCCCCCTGAGCATAGCCGTGGCAGAAATTGATCCGCGCATCCGCGCCCGGCTGTCGCGGGTTCGCCCCGCAGTTCTCCGCGAGCTCCCCCGCCGTCTCCGTCCGGATTGTGATCGGCTCCGCAGCCCCGGCGCCGACCGCACAGACACTGACCGCACAGAAAATGGCCCCGGCCCCCGCCAGGGTGATCAGAAGCTTCATCAAATCCTCTCCCTATGATTGGCGTCCGGCCACCCAGCGCTCCCACCCCTGCGCCCGCAACCCGCAGGCCGGGCAGGAGCCGCAGCCGTAACCCCAGGCATGACGATCGCTGCGGTTCCCCAGATAGCAGGTATGGGTTCGTTCGCGAATCACATCCACCAGCGCCATCCCGCCCAGCTCGAACGCCAGCGCCCACGTCGCCGCCTTGTCGCGCCACATCAGCGGCGTCTCCAGCACGAACCGCCGCTCCATCCCCAGGTTCAGCGCCAGCTGCATCGCCTTCACCGTGTCATCCCGGCAGTCCGGGTAGCCCGAGTAGTCCGTTTCGCACACCCCCGCCACGAGCCGCCGCAGCCCGCGCCGATACGCGATCGCCGCCGCGCAGGTCAGGAACAGCAGGTTGCGCCCGGGCACGAACGTATTGGGCAGCCCGCCGCGCTGCATCTCGATGGCGATATCCGCCGTCATCGCCGTCTGCCCCAGCCCGCCGATCGCCGCCGCCAGATCGACCACATGGTCATCGCCGAGCCGCCCCCATCCTGGCCGTTCCGGCGCCAACGCCTCCCGGATCGGCCCCCGGCACGCCATCTCCACGGCATGCCGCTGGCCATACTGAAAGCCGATCGTCTCGACCCGAGGATACCGCGCCAGCGCCCACGCCAGGCACGTCGTCGAATCCTGCCCGCCGGAAAACAGCACCAGCGCCCCATCTCCCGTCTGGCTGCCCTGCGTCATCGCACCCCTGTCCAGCACTCCCGACCCGTCCTATCATCCATTCCATGGACCTCGATTTCACCGAAGACGAAATCCAGCGCTACTCCCGTCACATCCTGCTGCGGGATGTCGGCGGCATCGGCCAGGCCAAACTCAAGGCCGCGCGCGTCCTGGTCGTCGGCGCCGGCGGCCTCGGCTCCCCGATGATGCTCTACCTCGCCGCCGCCGGCATCGGCACCATCGGCGTGATCGATGACGACGTGATCGAGCTGTCGAACCTCCAGCGCCAGGTCGCCCACACCACCGCCCGGATCGGCACCCCCAAGGCCGAGTCGGCAGCCCAGTCCGCCCAGGCCATCAACCCCGGCATCCGCATCGAGCCGCATCACGCCCGCCTCGCCGCCGACAACGCGCTCGATCTGGTCAGCCGCTACGACATCGTCTGCGACGGCACCGACAACTTCGCCACCCGCTTCCTCGTCGCCGACGCCTGCGCGCTCGCCAGGCGCACCCTCGTCTCGGCTGCCGTACTGCGGTTCGAGGGTCAGTTGTCCACCTTCAAGCCCCACCAGGGCGGCCCCTGCTACCGCTGCCTCTACCCCGAGCCCCCACCCCCCGGCGCCGTGCCCTCCTGCAGTGAGGCCGGGGTGCTGGGCGCCGTCACCGGCGTCATGGGCACGCTCCAGGCCACCGAGGTGCTGAAGGAAATCCTCGGCATCGGCGACAGCATGAGCGGCCGCCTGCTGGTCTGGGATGCGCTTGAGGCCCGCTTCCGCACCATCCGGCTCCGCCCCGACCCCGGCTGTGCGCTGTGCGGCCCCAACGCCACCGTCACGGACCTCACCGCCCACCGCCGCGCCGTCCCCTCAGGCCCCGCCTGTGCCATCTGAATCACCCCCGCTCGGCATTCTCCTGCTCTCCGGCAGCCACGACCGGGCGCACTACGCCTTCGTCCTCGCCTCCGGCGCCGCCGCGCTGGGCCGCAAGGTCGTGCTGTTCGCCACCAACCGCGGCTGCCTCGCCCTGTGCCGGGACTTCTCCGGCCTGGCCGATGCCGGCCGCGAGCAGCTGATCGAAAGCCGCGGCGTCGCCGGCCTTGCAACCCTGCGCGAGGCCTGCATCGACCTCGGCGTCCGCCTGATCGCCTGCGAAGCCGGCCTGCGCGCCGAGGACCTCGATCCCGCCGTCCTGCTGCCGGAAGTCGAAACCGCCGGCGTCGCGACGTTCCTCGAAGCGGTTAATACTGGACAGATCGTCTCCATTTAGGCCATCCGCTCTCCCAAGGTCTGGCTTCTTCCCAACCCGTTTCGAAGCCGTTTGCGACGGATCATTTATGCATCGTACGTCCCGGGTGCTTCTTGCCTCCGCCTGGCTTCTCACCGGCACCCTTCAGCCCTTGCTGGCACAGACCGGAACCC
>DASQVN010000792.1:0-7582 GCA_035640755.1 Rhodopila sp. | reverse complement strand
GGGATCGCGACGGTGATGACCTGCACGCTGTCGGTCGATCACCGGGTGGTGGACGGTGCCCTCGGCGCCCGCTGGCTGCGCGCGTTCAAGCAGGTGGTGGAGGATCCGCTGAGCCTGTTGCTGTAGGGGGTTTTTCGGTTGCTGCCGGCCCTTGCATTTTCCGTCATGGCCGGGCGCGGCCCCCTACGCACCAGGACGACGGGGGAGCAGACGAGTGTTGTCCGCCGCCGCGCCCCCACCGTCATGGCCGGGCTCGACCCGGCCATCTGCCCCCTACCGATCCCACAACGGTGACGCACGGCGGCTGGGTGTACATGATGTCCAACCGGCCGAACGGGACGCTGTACCTGGGCGTGACCAGTGATCTCGTTCGGCGGGTGTGGGAACACCGGAATGGACAGGGGAGCCGTCTTGTCCAGCGGTACTACCTCAAGCGGCTGGTCTGGTTCGAGCAGTACGAGGACATCACCACCGCGATCCAGCGGGAAACCAGCCTGAAACGATGGCCGCGAGAGTGGAAAGTTGCGCTGATCGAGAAGGAGAACTCGGGGTGGGACGACCTGTATCCGCGGTTGATTTGATTGAGGCAGTGCGCCCGCTTCGTGGCTGGTGCCGGCGCGGGCAGGATGGCCTGCACCGCCGGGGGGCGGATGGCCGGGTCGAGCCCGGCCATGACGATACAAAGTGCGGCCATGACGCTACAGAGTGCGGCCATGGCTCTAGAGAGTGCGGCCATGGCGGTAGAACGCACCGCCATGACCGCCAATACCGCACCGGCGCGACGCCATGACCCCTTTCACCCTCCGCGATGCCGCGCCGGCCGACCTGCCGGCGATCGTTCGGTTGATCCGTGGGCTGGCGGAGTACGAACGCCTGCTGCATGAGGTCACCGTCACCGAGGCTGACCTCCGCCCTGCCCTGTTCGGCCCGCAGCCGCGACTGCAAGCGACCCTTGCCGAGGTCGGGGCCGAACGCGTTGGCCTCGCGCTGTTCTACTATACGTTCAACACCTTCAAGGCGCGCCCGAACATCTTCCTCGAAGACCTGTTCGTCGAGCCCGCACACCGCGGCAAGGGCATTGGCCTCGCGCTGATGCGTCATCTTGCCCGCAAGGCGGTCGCGGAAGGATGCCGGCTGCTCGAATGGCGGGTGCTGCACTGGAACCAGCCCTCGATCGACTTCTACGAGCGCCTCGGCGCCAGGGCCATGCAGGACTGGCAGACCCGACAACTCGACGGCGATGCGCTGGCCGCATTGGCACATCCGCTGACAAATCCCCTGGCACACCAGAACCCAACGGGAGAGCAACATGGCTGACACCCAATTCGATCTCATCGTCCTGGGCGGCGGCCCCGGCGGCTACGTCGCCGCCATCCGTGCCGCCCAGCTCGGCATGAAGACCGCAGTTGTGGAGCGCGAGCACCTCGGCGGGATCTGCCTCAACTGGGGCTGCATCCCCACCAAGGCCCTGCTGCGCACCAGCGAGATCAACCACCTGATGCACCACCTGCCGGATTTCGGCTTCGCGCCGGTGGAAACGAAATTCGATATCGACAAGGTGGTGAAGCGCTCGCGCGCCGTGGCGAAGCAGTTGTCGTCCGGCGTCGCGCACCTGCTGCGCAAGAACAAGGTCACCGTGTTCGACGGCCAGGGAAAGCTCGCCGGCAGGCAGACACTGTCGGTCGCCAAGGACGGCAAGGATGTCGCCACCCTGAAGGCTCCGCACATCATCCTGGCGACCGGTGCCCGCGCCCGCGAGCTGCCGGGGATCGAGGCCGACGGCAAGCTGATCTGGACCTACAAGCACGCCATGGTGCCGACCAGCTTCCCGAAATCGCTGCTGGTGATCGGCTCGGGCGCGATCGGGATCGAATTCGCCAGCTTCTACCTCAACATGGGCGCACAGGTAACTGTCGTCGAAGTGCTGCCGCGCATCCTGCCGGTGGAGGATGAGGAGGTTTCCGCCTTCGCCCACAAGGCGTTCGAGAAGCAGGGCATGAAGATCATGACCGGCGCCGCCGTGAAGAACGCCCGCAAGAACGGCAACAGCGTCACCGTCACCATCGAAGCCGGCGGCAAGCCGCAGGAGCTGACCGTCGAGCGCGTCATCAGCGCGGTGGGCATCGTCGGCAATGTCGAGGATATCGGCCTGGAAGGCACCAAGGTGAAGGTCGACCGCACGCATGTCGTGGTGGACGACTATTCCCGCACGGCGGAACCGGGCGTCTATGCGATCGGCGACCTGACCGGCCCGCCCTGGCTCGCCCACAAGGCCAGCCATGAGGGGGTGGTCTGCGTCGAGAAGATCGCCGGCCTGAACGACGTGCATCCGATCAACGTCGGCAACATTCCCGGCTGCACCTATTGCCGTCCGCAGGTGGCGTCAGTCGGGCTGACCGAGGCGCGGGCGAAGGAGGCGGGCCATGACGTGAAGGTCGGCCACTTCCCGTTCATCGGCAACGGCAAGGCCATCGCGATGGGTGAGCCGGAGGGGATGGTGAAGACGGTGTTCGACGCCAAGACGGGGGAACTGCTGGGCGCGCACATGGTCGGCGCCGAGGTCACTGAAATGATCCAGGGCTACACCATTGCCCGCACCCTGGAAACAACCGAGACCGACCTGATGCACACGGTGTTTCCGCATCCGACTGTCAGCGAAACGATGCACGAGGCGGTGCTGGATGCGTACAAGCGGGCGATCCATTTCTGATTCAGTGTCGCTCGGCAGACGTTACGCTTCCGTGCAGACGTTACAATTCCGTGCCGGTATTACGATTCCGTCATGGCCGGGCTTGACCCGGCCATCTGCGCGCCAGCGGCGCCGCCCCGACCACCAGCCGCACACGGACCACCCTCCGCCTGGGGGGAGATGGCCGGGTCAAGCCCGGCCATGACGATGGGGGCGCGGCCATGACGGTGAGGGCACGGCCACGACGATGGGGCACGGCTCGCAGCGCCAGATTGTCGCCTGCGTGGTCCCGGACATCACTTAACCGTTACATACCGGAACGGCAGCATGTTGTCGGCCGGCTGTGCCATCTCGACGTTCTTCCGGGCGGCCCAGACGATGACCTGCTGATGCAGCGGGATCGTGGGCAGGTCCTTCTGCAGAAGCAGAATGGCCTGATGGATCATTGCGTTGCGCTTGTCCTGATCCGTTTCAACCGCAATATTATCGGTCAGCGCGTCGAGCTCGGGGTTTGAGTAGCCGCCGTCGTTCACCTCGCCGCGCTTGCCGTTCCGTGTATTCAGAAGTGTATACAGCACATTATGCGCGTCATAGGTCGCCGGCGTCCAGCCAAGCAGATAGAAATCGGTATCGTAGCTCGGGCTGTTGATCTTGGTGAAGAACTTGGTCTTGGTCTGCGCGTTCAGATCAACCTTGATGCCGACGCGCGCCAGCATCGAGACGATGGCAGTGCAGATCTGCTCGTCCATCACATAGCGGTCGTTCGGGCAATCCAGTGCGACGCGGAATCCGTTCGGGTAGCCGGCCTCGGCCAGCAGCGCCTTGGCCTTCGCCGGATCGGGCTTCGGCCGCACGTCCAGCGCCGCCTCGTACCCGTTCACCCCAGGCCCCCACATCTCCCACGTCGGATGGCCGAGGCCCAGCATCACACGGCTGGCGATGGCGTTCTCGTCAATTGCCAGCGCGGCCGCCTGCCGCACCCGCACGTCACGCCAGGGATTGCGGTCCTTGATGTCGGAGGTCGGCAACTGGTCACGGGACATATTCATGCCCAGATAGATCGTCCGCAGCTCCGGCGTCTGCAGGATCCTGAGTCCGTCGACCTGCCGGATGCGCGCAATGTCCTGCGGCGGCACCGAGTAGATCATGTCAACCTCGCCCGACAGCAGCGCCGCCACCCGGGTCGGCGCCGAGGCGATGACGTTGAACTCCACCCGGTCGACGTTGCCGGCCGGCTTGTCCCACCACAGCGGATTGCGCTCCACCACCGTCTTGCGGTCCGGCTCGCGCGAGACAAGCTTGTACGGGCCGGTGCCCATGGCGTAATGCAGCGCGTAGTTGTCTTCCTTGCCGATGAACACCGGTTCAGTCGCGTTGTGCGCCTCGCACCAGGCCTTCGACATGATCAGCATGTTGGTCTGTTCCTGCAGGAAGATCGGGTCCGGGTTGAAGGTTTCGAACTCAACCGTCAGGTCGTCGATCTTCCGCGCCGCCTTCACCACCGACAGCGGCGCCCGCATCTGCGAATTCGGGGCCTGCACGCGCTTCCAGGTGAACACCACGTCATCCGCGGTGAACGGCGAGCCGTCCTGCCACTTCACGCCCGGGCGGAGATGGAAACGCCAGACCGTGGGCGAGGTCTGCTCCCACGAGACGGCCAGCGCGGGCTCGATCTTCAGGTCGCGGTTGCGCCGCGCCAGCGGCTCATAGATGTTGGACAGGAAGGAGAGCTGCACCGTCTCCTGCCGCGTCGCCGGATCCATCGCGTTGACGTCGCCATCATTGGCCCAACGGAACGTCACGGCGCCGGCCGGCCCCGCCGCCCACGGATTCGCAAGCACAGCGGTTGCGAGCATGGCGGCCATCGTCAATGTCGCAGCCGGCCGGCGTGGCAAATGGAGACGTGGCATGGGTGTGAATCCTTGTGCCCTTGTTGAGCCTGCTCAAAACCTATCCGACGAGAGCAATTCTGACCAGGGAGTACGTGAAGATGCGGATCGATCCGGAGACGGATATTCTCGGCCTGATCGACATCCAGGCCACGTTCATGCCGGGCGGCGAGCTGCCGGTCGCCCAGGGCGACTCGATCGTTCCGGTGGTCAACCAGCTCCTGGGACGATTCGGGCACGCCTTTGCCACGCAGGACTGGCACCCGGCCGGCCATGCCTCTTTCGCCAGTACGCATCCGGGCCGCCAACCGTACGACACGATCACCCTGCCCTACGGCACGCAGGTGCTCTGGCCCGATCACGGCGTCGCCGGTACCAGCAACGCGACGATCCACCCCGCAATCGACCAGAGCCGCGTGGAGGTCATCATCCGCAAGGGGTTCCGCCCCACGCTGGACAGCTATTCGGCATTCTTCGAGAACGACCGGACGACACCGACCGGGCTCGAGGCCTGGCTGCGCCAGCGCGGCTTCCGGCGCATTTTCTTCTGCGGCCTCGCCACCGATTTCTGCGTCGCCTGGTCGGCCGAGGACGCTGCCCGCCTCGGCTTCGCCGCCGTGGTGATACGCGATGCCTGCCGTGGCATCGGCCTGCCGACCGCGGATGGCCGTACAACGATCGAGGAGACGCAGGACAGATTGATCGCCCAGGGCGTGAAATTCATCGAAAGCGGCGCGCTGACGCCTATCTAGGGCGTCATGCGTTGCCTTCTGGTTCTGATTGGATTCCTGCTGAGCTTCACCCCGGCGTTTGCCGACCCGTCCATCATCGGGTACTGGCTGACCCAGGACCGTGACGGCGTGATCGCGGTGACGCGGTGCGACAATAACATGCTGTGCGGGCGGATCGTCGGATTCTTCCTCGACCGCCCGGGCGACGCGACACCGGTCGACTATCGCGGCGTGTCGCAATGCCACCTGGCGCTGTTTGCCGATGTCAGGCAGGTGCGGCCGAATCTGTGGAAGGGCCACATCACCGATCCGCGCAATGGGTCGGTCTACGGCGTCGAGCTGTCACTCCAGCGCAACGGCACCCTCGCGCTGCGCGGCTTCCTCGGCATCCCTCTGCTTGGCCGCACCCAGACCTGGACCCGCTATGACGGCCGGGTGCCGGCCGATTGCCGCATCGTGGCGCCGCCCGATGCCAGCGCCCCCAATGTCAGCGTCATGCGGGGTGGAGCGGACCGCTGATTCACCCGAACAGCTTGCCGGTCACCCCGGCAACCCGGGCCCCCAGGTAGCGCGCGCCTGCGAGTTCTCTCTCGGAGGGCTGGCGTGATCCATCGCTGGCGGCAATCGTCGTGGCGCCATAGGGTGCGCCGCCGGTGATCTCCTCCAGCGTCATCTGCGGCTGGAAGCCGTAATCGAGCCCGACCACCACCATGCCGAAATGCAGCAGGTTGGTGATGATGCTGAACAACGTCGTCTCCTGCCCGCCATGCTGCGTTGCCGATGACGTGAAGGCGGCACCGACCTTGCCGTTCAGCACACCGCTCACCCACAGCCCGCCGGCCTGGTCGAGGAACGCCGCCATCTGCGAGGAGATACGGCCGAACCGCGTCGGCGTGCCGATGATGATCGCGTCGTAGTTGGCCAGATCCGCAACTGCGGCGACCGGGGCCGCCTGGTCCAGCTTGAAATGGGCGTTGCGCGCGACCTCCTCGGGCGCGGTTTCCGGTACGCGCTTGACGTCAGCCTCGGCGCCCGCCTGCCGCGCACCTTCGGCGACGGCATTGGCCATCGTCTCGATATGCCCGTAGGTTGAATAGTACAACACCAGAACCTTTGCCATCGGCTTCTCCTGCATGGTGGGGGCGCGGGGTGCGCCTGTCGGGCGGGATATGTGGACGCAGCGCGATCCAAGAAGTAGAAAAGATGGAAAGACATCTTTTCGGATTCCATGGGTCATCTGCCAGACCTCGAAGCCCTGGCGATCTTCGCGCGGATCGTCGAAAACCACGGTATCGGCGCCGCCGCCGCCGAACTCGGCCTCTCGACCCCGACCGTCTCCAAGGCGCTCGCTCGGCTGGAGCAACGGCTCGGCGCGCGCCTGTTCAACCGCACGCCGCGGCGCCTGGTGCTGACCGAGGCCGGCAGGCAGCTCGCCGAACACGCCGCCCGCCTGCTGGCCGAGGCCGAAGCTGCCGAGGCGGCGCTGCGGAGCGATGCCGCCGCCCCGCGCGGTCCGGTGCGCCTCGCGGTGCCGATGTCGTTCGGGCTGCGGGAGGTCGCGCCCATCCTGCCAATGTTCCTGGAGCAGCATCCAGGCGTATCGATCGACCTGCACCTCGATGACGCCCTGGTCGATATCGTCGGCGACGGCTTCGATCTGGCGCTGCGCATCGGGGAGCTGCCGGACTCCTCGCTGTTGGCGCGACGGCTGGCTGGTGTGTCGCAGATGGTGGTTGCCGCGCCCGCGTACCTCGATCACCGCGGGCGGCCGACGCACCCGGCAGAGCTGGCGGCGCATGACTGCTTCCGCTACGCCAACCGGCGCACCCGGGATGTGTGGGTGTTCCGCAACGCAGCGGGCGAGGAGGCCCGGGTGCGGCCGAGCGGGCGGCTGCAGGTGAATAACGGCGATGCCGTGCTGCCCGCGGCGATCGCAGGTCTGGGCATCGCCGACATGCCGGCGTTCATCGTGCAGGAGGCGGTGGCGGAGGGATTGCTTGAGCCGATCCTGACTGATTGGAGCGTCTCACGTACCAGCCTGTTCCTGCTGATGCCGCCGCAGGGCCCCCAACCTACCCGGGTCCGGGTGCTGGCGGACTTCCTCGCCGAAAGGCTCAGCCGAGGTTAATCCGCCGCGGAGCAGATGGCGGGGTCGAGCCCATACTGATCAGACGACGCGCGGCGTCGCAAAATGCCGCGTCAGAAAATGCGGTGCTGCCGCTGTTGCGTACCCGTCCGGGCCGGATCAGGCGAAGCGCCGCCCCGGAAAATGC
>DASQVN010000791.1:0-9178 GCA_035640755.1 Rhodopila sp. | reverse complement strand
AGGTGGTGATCGAGGCCGTGCTCGAGGCGGCGTGCGAGGCCGGGATGTGCGCCTAGCACTACAGTTGCGGTTCATGTTTGAGCCGAGAGACATGAAGAATTCGACGCACTCGTCGCGAGGAAAGCTGAAGAAAATGGCACCCGCCGAGAAACGTGAAGGTAAGAACAAATCAGGAACATCTGAGATCGCAACTGTAGTGCTAGCCGGCCGCACAATGTTGAGAGCAGCGTCGCAACGCGTAGTCGGTCGGATACCACGGCAGACAGCAGAGTGACGCCGCCATTCTTGTTGCCTTTGGGGAAAACGCCATGGACGCACTTCGTGATATTGATCCAGTCGAAACGAAGGAATGGCGCGACGCGCTGAACTCGGTCCTCGCCTTCGAAGGGGCAGACCGTGCGCAGTTCCTGCTGGAGAACCTGGCCGAAGAGGCGCGCCGGCAAGGGGCGCCGCTCCCTTATTCGGCCAATACACCCTACCTGAATACGATCCGCCCCGATCAAGAGGAGCGCCATCCAGGCAACCGCGCGGTCGAGCATCGTATTCGCTCACTGATTCGCTGGAATGCACTGGCGACGGTGCTCCGCGCCAACAAGGAATCCTCGGAGCTCGGCGGCCACATCGCCTCGTTCCAGTCGGCGGCGACGCTATACGATGTCGGCTTCATGCATTTCTGGCATGGCGCCACCGAACGTCACGGTGGCGACCTCGTTTACATGCAGGGCCATTCCTCTCCCGGATTCTATGCGCGGGCCTTCCTGGAAGGGCGGCTGACCGAAGAGCAGATGCTGAGCTTCCGCCAGGAGGTGGACGGCAAGGGCCTGTCCTCCTATCCCCACCCCTGGCTGATGCCGCATTTTTGGCAGTTCCCGACCGTGTCCATGGGCCTCGGGCCGATCATGGCGATTTACCAGGCCCGGTTTCTGAAATACCTGAATCACCGCGGGCTCGCGGATACATCGAACCGCAAAGTCTGGGCCTTCCTCGGGGATGGCGAGACGGACGAGCCGGAGAGCCTGGGCGCGATCGGGATGGCCGGGCGCGAGCGCCTCGACAATCTGATCTTCGTCGTCAACTGTAACCTGCAGCGGCTTGATGGCCCGGTGCGCGGCAACGGTAAGATCATCCAGGAACTGGAGGCCGAATTCCGCGGTGCCGGCTGGAACGTCATCAAGCTGATCTGGGGCTCGGGCTGGGACGCGCTGCTCGCCAGGGACATAAGCGGCATGCTGCTGCAGCGCATGGAGGAATGCGTCGACGGCGACTACCAGGACTTCAAGAGCAAGAACGGCGCCTATGTGCGCGAGCATTTCTTCGGCAAGTATCCCGAGACGCGCGCGCTGGTCGAGGACATGACCGATGACCAGATCTGGGCGCTGGCGCGCGGCGGGCATGATCCGAATAAGGTTTACGCGGCCTATGCTGCTGCGTCGAAGCACCAGGGCCAGCCCACGGTCATCCTCGCCAAGACAGTCAAGGGTTACGGCATGGGGGAGGCCGGGGAAGGCCAGAACATCACCCATCAGCAGAAGAAAATGGGCGAGGCGCATCTGCGGGAGTTCCGTGACCGCTTCAACCTGCCCCTGACGGATGAGCAGCTCAAGGACGTGCCGTTCCTGCGCTTCCCGGACGACAGCGAAGAGACGCGCTATCTGCAAGAGCGGCGTGCGACCCTGGGTGGGTTCTTGCCCGCGCGGCGCGCGAAATCGCACTCGTTGACGGCACCGCCGCTCTCAGCATTCGAGGGGCAGCTTAAGGACACCGGCGACCGCACCATTTCCACGACGATGGCGTTCGTGCGCATCTTGAACACGCTGATGCGCGATAAAACGATCGGCAAGCACGTGGTGCCCATCGTGCCGGACGAGAGCCGCACCTTCGGCATGGAAGGCATGTTCCGGCAATTCGGCATCTACAGCCAGGTTGGCCAGCTCTACCATCCCGAGGACGCCAATCAGCTGATGTTCTACAAGGAGGATCAGAAGGGTCAGATCCTGCAGGAAGGGCTGAACGAACCGGGCGCCATGTCATCATGGATCGCTGCCGCGACGTCCTACAGCTCCAACAACGTGCCGATGATCCCGTTCTACATCTACTATTCGATGTTCGGGTTCCAGCGCGTTGGCGACCTTGCCTGGGCGGCCGGGGACATGCGGGCACGCGGTTTCCTGCTGGGTGCCACGGCGGGCCGCACCACGCTGAACGGGGAAGGCCTGCAGCATGAGGATGGGCACAGCCACATCCTATCCTCCACCATTCCCAACTGCGTCTCCTACGACCCGACCTTTTCGTACGAAGTTGCCGTGATTATCCAGGACGGGCTGCGCCGGATGGCGCAGGAGCAGGAGGACGTTTTCTATTACATCACGCTGATGAACGAGAACTACACACATCCGGCCATGCCGGAAGGCGCGCAGGACGGCATCATCAAGGGAATGTATCTGCTCCGTCCCGCCGCCGACGCGAAAGGCCCGCGGGTGCGGTTGCTCGGCAGCGGAACGATCCTGCGGGAGGTCATGGCAGCAGCCGATCTTCTGGCCGAATACGGTGTCGGCGCTGACATCTGGAGTTGCCCGAGCTTCACGGAGCTTCGCCGGGAGGGTCTGGAAGCCGAGCGGTGGAACATGCTGCATCCTGACCAGCCACGGCGCGTAAGCTATGTGGAGCAGTGCCTGGGCGAACGCGAGGGGCCCGTGGTCGCGGCGTCGGACTACATGAAGGCGTTTGCCGACGGGATCAGGCCGTTCGTGCCGCGACGCTACAAGGTGCTGGGCACGGACGGTTTCGGTCGTTCCGACTACCGCCGCAAGCTTCGTGCCTTTTTTGAGGTAGACCGGCGTTATGTGGCCGTTGCGGCGCTTCATGCTCTCGCGCAGGACGGCACCATCGAACCGAAGATCGCAGCCGACGCCATCCGCAAGTTCGATATCAACCCCGAGGCGCCAAGCCCCGTCAGGAGCTAGCGTCTCGGTCCGGAAGTTCGTCGCCCTGTAACCGGCAATCTTACGAACTTCCGACTCCCATGCCGAAGCCGAGACCGAAACAGCACGCGCCGGGAAAAGCTGCGTCGGGCCCACAAGAAAAACCGAGGAGGAGAGAGTGGCGGAAACCGAAGTCAAGGTCCCCGACATCGGCGACTTCAAGGACGTTCCAGTCATCGAAGTCCACGTCCAGGAAGGGCAGTCGATAAACGCCGACGACCCGATCATCACACTCGAATCCGATAAGGCAACGATGGACGTTCCCTCGCCGGCCTCGGGGACGATCGAAAAGCTGCTGGTCAAGATCGGTGACAAGGTGAGCGAGGGGTCTCCTGTCCTTCGGATGCGTGGGCATGAGGATGGGGCGCTAACGCAGCCGCCTTCTCTGCTGCCGCAGCAGGAGCCACCGCCCGCCGTGCAGGCCGGCACGGCGCCGCCCGCACCGCCATCGGCACCGCCCGGCGCGCCTCCGCAACTCGGCGCCGCGGTTGGAGCGGCCGACACAGCGGTGAACAAAGGCGCGGACCTGAGCCAGGTGCATGCGAGTCCGTCGATACGCCGTGTCGCGCGCGAGCTTGGCGTGGACCTGACCAAAGTCAGAGGGACCGGCGAGAAAGGACGCATCACCAAAGACGACGTGCTTGGCTTTCTGCGCGGGCCAACCGCCGCCCCGGGTGCGGCACCGGCTGCCGCGGCCACCGGCGCCGGCATTCCAGAAATTCCGGTACAGGATTTTTCCAGGTTTGGACCGATTGAAACCAAACCGCTGTCGCGCATCAAGCGCATCTCGGGCCCGCATCTGCATCGCGCGTGGCTCAACGTGCCGCACGTCACGCAAAATGACGAGTCGGATATCACGGACATCGAGGCATACCGCAAGGAACTCGACCAGGCGGCGCGGGAGAAGGGCTATCGGGTGACGATGCTCGCCTTCCTGCTGAAGGCCAGCGTCTCGGCGCTGCGCCAGTTTCCGGAGTTCAATGCCTCGCTCTCGCCCGAGAAGGACGCGCTGATCCTCAAGAAATATTACCACATCGGCATTGCCGTGGACACGCCGGACGGGCTTGTCGTTCCGGTGCTCCGTGACGTGGACCGCAAGGGCATCACCGAACTCAGCCAGGAGATGGGCGCGATCTCCAAGCGGGCGCGGGAAGGAAAGTTGGGCGCGACCGACATGCAGGGCGCGACGTTCACGATATCCTCACTTGGCGGGATTGGCGGCACGGCCTTTACGCCCATCGTCAACGCGCCGGAGGTGGCCATTCTCGGCGTTGTCCGTTCGAAGATGGCGCCGGTCTGGAACGGCACCGAGTTCAAGCCGCGCCTGATGCTGCCGGTGTGCCTGTCCTACGACCACCGCGTGATCGACGGCGCACTCGCCGCCCGTTTCACCCGCCATCTCTGCCATGTCCTGGAGGATGTGCGCAGGCTGGTGCTCTGACCGGACCAGAAGGAAGCAGCTATGGCGAGTGTTGAAATCCGCGTCCCCGACATTGGAGATTTCAAAGGCGTTCCGATCATCGAGGTGCACGTCGCACCGGGTGCGTCGGTCAATCCCGAAGACCCGCTGATTACGCTGGAGTCGGACAAGGCGACCATGGATGTGCCGTGTCCGCGCGCGGGCGTGGTGACGGAGCTGAAGGTTGGTATCGGCGACAAGGTCACCGAGGGCGACCTGATCATGTTGATGGAACCGGCGGGCGCGGCCGCCACGCCGCCGAAGGAGACGATCCGGCAGGAAGCCGGCTCGGCGCCGGAAGGCCCGCCGGCCAGTTATGGTTCGCCGGCCGGCGTCTATGAGGAGATCGACGTCGCGGTTCCCGATATCGGCGATTTCAAAGATGTACCGGTCATCGAGGTGCATGTCGGGGCCGGCGACCGGATCGAGAAGGACGCGCCGCTGATCACGCTGGAATCCGACAAGGCGAGCATGGACATCCCGTCGCCCGCCGCCGGAACCGTATCGCAATTGCTAGTCAAGGTGGGCGACCGGGTTTCCGAAGGGCACCCGGTGCTGAAGCTGCGGACCGGCCAGACGGCGGCCCCGCCCGGCAGAGCAACGGTCGCCATGCCGCCGCCGGCCCCTGCGGCGCGCCCACCCAGTGCCGCGAAGGGCGATCTACACGCGGAAGTGCTGGTGCTGGGCGCCGGGCCGGGCGGCTACAGCGCTGCGTTCCGCGCCGCGGATCTTGGCAAGCAGGTTGTGCTGGTCGAGCGCTGGCCCATGCTGGGCGGAGTCTGCCTGAACGTCGGCTGCATTCCGTCCAAGGCGCTGCTGCACGCCGCCAAGGTGATCTCCGAAACCCAAGAGATGTCGGAGCACGGCCTGGGGTTCGGGCCGCCGACGACCGACGTCGACAAGCTGCGCGGCTGGAAGGATAGCGTGGTGAAGCGGCTGACCGGCGGGCTTGCCGGACTTGCCAGGCAACGCAAAGTGACTATTGCCGAGGGCACCGGCAAATTCATTTCGGTCAACCAGGTCGAGGTTCAGGGCGGCGACGGAACCAAGACGGTCAGCTTCGAGCAGGCGATCATTGCCGCGGGCTCCGAGCCGGTAACGCTGCCCTTCATTCCGCACGGCGATCCGCGCGTGATCGACTCGACGGGCGCGCTGGCGATGGCCGATATCCCAAAGCGCTTGCTGGTGCTCGGCGGCGGCATCATCGGGCTGGAGATGGCGACCGTGTATCACGCTTTGGGATCGAAGGTCACGGTCGTCGAATTGATGGACCAGATCATTCCAGGCGCCGACCGCGACATCGTCACACCGCTGATGAAGCGGATCGAGAAGCGCTATGAGGCCATTTACCTGAAGACGAAAGTGACGCGGGTGGATGCCACGCCGGACGGCCTGGTTGCCCACTTCGAAGGCGGCAAGGCGCCGCCCAGCGCGACATTTGACCGTGTGCTTGTCGCTGTCGGGCGGCGGCCAAACGGCCGGCTGATCGGTGCGGAAAACGCCGGTGTCGCGGTGGACGAGCGCGGGTTCATCAGCGTCGACAAGCAGATGCGCACCAGCGTGCCGCACATCTTCGCCATCGGCGATATCGTGGGTCAGCCGATGCTGGCGCACAAGGCAGTGCATGAAGGCCATGTGGCCGCCGAAGCTGCCGCCGGGCGCAACAGCTTCTTCGACGCCAAGGTGATCCCGTCCGTCGCCTATACGGACCCCGAGGTTGCGTGGGCGGGGCTGACCGAGAACGAGGCGAAGGCGCGAGGCATCAAGTATGGCAAGGGCACGTTCCCCTGGGCGGCGAGCGGTCGGTCGCTGTCGCTGGGACGTGACGAGGGCGTCACCAAGGTCCTGTTCGACGAAGCAACCGACCGGATCATCGGCTGCGGCATCGTCGGGCCGAATGCCGGCGACCTGATCGCCGAAGCCGCACTGGCGATCGAGATGGGCGCCGATGCCGAGGACATCGCGCTGACGATTCATCCGCACCCAACGCTTTCGGAAACGTTTGCCATGGCGTCCGAGATGTTCGCCGGCACCATCACGGACCTGATGCCGCCCCGGCGGAAATGAGGACAGACTCAGGGAGGATACAATGGACGACCAGACGCTGCAGGCCGACGACCCGCTGACCCGGGCGGCACTGGAATACCACGAGTACCCGTCTCCTGGGAAAATCGCGGTCACGCCGACCAAGAGCATGAGCAACCAGCGGGAATTAGCGCTGGCCTACTCGCCCGGCGTCGCGGCGGCCTGCATGGCAATCCATCATGACCAGAAGCTCGCCAGCCGCTTCACCACCCGCGCCAACCTTGTGGCCGTGATCAGTAACGGCACGGCGGTGCTGGGCCTGGGAAACATCGGCCCATTGGCCAGCAAGCCGGTGATGGAGGGGAAAGGCTGCCTGTTCAAGAAGTTCGCCGGCATCGACGTGTTCGACATCGAAGTGGCCGAGACGGACCCTGACAAGGTCGTCGATATCGTGGCTGCGATGGAGCCGACCTTCGGCGGCATCAACCTGGAGGACATCAAGGCGCCGGAATGCTTCGAGATCGAGCAGAAACTGCGGGCGCGGATGAAGATACCCGTCTTCCACGACGACCAGCACGGCACGGCGATCGTTGCCGCGGCGGCGATCCTCAACGGCCTCACGGTTGTCGGGAAGCGGATCGAGGATGTGCGCCTAGTCTGCTCCGGCGCTGGAGCAGCAGCCATTGCTTGCCTCGACCTCCTGATCGGCCTCGGCCTGAAGCACGAGAACATCCTGGTGACCGACAGCAGGGGCGTCATCCACACTGGACGCAATGGACTTGACGCCAACAAGCAGCGGTACGCACGCTCGACCGAGGCAAGGACATTGGCGGACGCGATGCTGGGCACGGATGTGTTCCTCGGTGTGTCCATGGCCGGCGTGCTGAAGCCGGAGATGGTCAAGGACATGGCCGACCGGCCACTGATCCTGGCACTGGCCAATCCCGACCCGGAGATCAGTCCCGAGGACGCCAAGCGGGTTCGGCCGGACTGCATCATCGCCACAGGCCGCAGCGATTACCCGAACCAGGTCAACAACGTTCTCTGCTTCCCCTTCATGTTCCGCGGCGCGCTGGATGTCGGTGCGACGACGATCAACGAGGAGATGAAGCTGGCGGCCACCCGTGCCCTGGCCAGCCTTGCACAGGCCGAGCAATCTGATGTCGTCGCGCAGGCCTATGGCGTGCATGACCGGTTCGGTCCCGAGCATCTGATACCGCGCCCCTTCGATCCGCGCCTGATCACCACCGTGGCGCCCGCGGTTGCCGAGGCCGCCATGCAAAGCGGTGTGGCGACCCGGCCGATTCACGATATCGCGGCATACCGGGAGCGTCTGGGCGGGTTCGTCTATCGCTCGGGCACGATCATGCAGCCCGTGTTCGCGGTGGCCTCCGAGGCGGTCAAGCGCGTCGTCTTCGCTGACGGCGAGGACGAGCGCGCACTGCGTGCCGCCCAGGTGGTGGTGGATGAGCGGCTGGCCAAGCCGATCCTGGTCGGCCGCCCCGAGGTCATCCGCGAGCGGGCGCGCCAGCTTGGCCTGCGCATTCGCGACGAGCATGGCGACTTCGCTATCCAGGGGTTCCAGGACGAGGCGCTAGGCCAAGCTGCAGAGACCTACTACAAAATGCGCCGGCGCAATGGTATCACACGCGACTTTGCCGCGCTCGAGATGCGGCGCAACCGCACCTTGATTGGTGCGATGATGGTTCGCAACGGCCAAGCCGATGCCATGCTGTGCGGAATCTCCTCGGGCCGCTACGCGGAGAATCTTCATTATATTCAGGATACCATTGGGCTGCGTCCGGGCGCCAATACGTTTGCGGCCCTGAACCTGCTTCTGCTGCCGCAGCCCGTGTTCCTGTGCGACACGCATATCAACGATGATCCCACGGCTGAGCAGTTGGTGGACATCGCAACGATGGCGGCTGAGGCGGTGCGCCGGTTCGGACTGACGCCCCGGGTGGCGCTGCTGTCGCATTCGAGTTTCGGTAGCGCCGATACGCCCTCGGCCCGCAAGATACGCGCCGCGACCGAGTTGCTGGCGGCGCGGGTGCCCGACCTCGAAGTGGAGGGTGAGCTGCAGGGCGATGCCGCGCTGTCACGGGCTGTGCTCGATCGGGTGTTCCCGGACTCGCGCCTGACTGGGGAAGCGAACCTGCTGATCATGCCCAATCTGGATGCCGCGAACATCACCTTCAGCTGCTTGCGTGTCGTCGCCGGCCAAGGCGTAACGGTCGGCCCGATCCTTTTGGGCGCGGCGAAACCGGTTCACATACTGGCGCCTACAACCACCGTCCGTGGCATGGTCAATATGACTGCGGTCGCGTGTGCCGAGGCGACAGTGGGCAGATAACGGAAGCGGAGCGGCGGGACTCGCACCCGCAAGAGAGCGCCCATGCGGGGCGCACAACGACGAACAGCCCCGAGGGTGACCTCGGGAGCTGTTACTGATTGGACCGGACAAGCCGGTCGCGGACGTCGTTACCCGATAATGCGTGCCGGCAGACGGCAGACGCTGCCGTCGTTCGCCACAAGCACCGCGACCAAGTCTGCGCAGTGGATCCGTATGGCATCTGTTGGCGCATACCCGGTCCCTCGGTTTCGAGGCAGCAGGGGCAGAGGCCATGATAGGGCTCCATGCGGATGACCGCGCGGTGGATCCGCTTGGTTTCCTCCGACATCTCGGCGCGGTTGCTGTGCAACACGTGCCGTA
>DASQVN010000790.1:0-2633 GCA_035640755.1 Rhodopila sp. | reverse complement strand
GATCGCTTGCCGCCCCATAGTGGCCGAATCCGACCAGCGATAGAAAAAGGTCCGCAGCGGGCCGACCTTTTTCTGCTTCAGCCGAAGCGGTGGTCAGCCTCCGCCGCCTTGCAAGCCAGTCTCCTGAGGTCCGTTGCCTGTGTTGTCATAAGGTCCCTGATGCTGGAACAGGCTCGACTGGGGCGGTCCGAATGTGGCTGCGTTCGCCACAGGAGCGATTGCGGCCAAGGTGAGGGCGGCAAACGCTGCGCGAATAAGGTAGTGTTTCATCGATTTCCCCCTTTGGTTGCTCCAATGCCCCGTGGCGTCTGCGTGGCGTCTGGATGCTGTAATCAACCAGGGAAATGGGGGGTGGGTCACTGAAGTATTTCATACCTCAAAAACCCCACCGCCGCTTTTCCGAGGCTAGCCGAGTGCCTGGCCTTCCTCCGCGAAGGCGACGTGCTGACCGTCACCAAACCGGACCGGCCGCCACGGTCACTCCATCCACCTGAAGCTTCGGCATGGTCTCCCCCACCCTGGCCAAGGGGGATGGCTATTGGTTCGGGTTCAGGGGTGGCGTGACGGCAATCGCCCGGTTCACTGTCAATCGGCGTGCAAAAAGGGCTCTGGCGCAAAGGTGGTGCAGTGATCTGGCATTTTCTCATGGAGCGCCGAGCAGACGCGCTCGCAGCAGGTCCAGCTTGGCCCGCCCATACATCTGCCGTTTGATCAGCTTCAGTTTGGTGTTCTGCCCCTCGGTTTGCCCGTTCGACCACGGCTCCTTCAAGGCGGCCTGCACGGCCGCTTGATCGCTGGCAATACCGCTGGCAAACGAAGCCAGCAGGCTGGATGCGGCCTCAGTGATCCAGGTTTCCAGATCGGCGGACTTTCGACGCTGGATCAGATCATGGAAGCGGTCCATCAGATCCCGCGCCGTGATCAGCTCCGGCAAGGCACGCTGGATCGTGGCGACGAGGCCCGCCGAAGCGGCTTGCTCGCGCTCGCTGGTCATCATGCGCGCGATACGGCGCGCTGATGGCGCCGGGCCGGACGGTGGTCCATTCCCGCCGATCTCGGCCCGCTTGCGGTGGCGGGTGGCCCATTCCGTGACCACCCGCAAGCCGCCTGCGAACCCGGCCGCCTTCATCTGCCGCCACAACCCCGCCCCGTTCTGGCAGCCATGCGCCCAGGCGGTTTCGAGTTGCGCGATAAATGGCTCCAGAGACCTCGTCCGGCTCCGGAAGATGTCCGTGCGGCCGCCGCGGAGGACCTGGCGGACGAGCTTGCGGGACCGCCCGGTGCGCCGGACGATCTCCTTGATCGCCACGCCCTGCTTGGCCAGCGCCAGAATAGCGACGTTCTCCTTTTCCCGGCGCAGCCATCCGCCATGTTGGCGACGTTCAGCACAGGTCAGTTGCTTCGGATCGACACCGCCGGTGCCGAGCACGCAACGGAGGGCCTGCATGGACTGCTGCACGACGGTGAGAAAGGCGGCGCTGGCATTCTCCATCAGGTGCCATCGGTCTGCGACCTGTGTGGCCTCTGGGCGCCCTTCGGTGGCCGCCTGGATATAACCGGCCCCGCGATCACGCGCGATGACAGTAATTGTGGGCCGCTCGGCCAGCCATGTCTTCAGCGTTGCCGCCTCACGGTCCGGCAGGAGGTCAAGGATACGATGCTGCTCCAGATCGCAGATGATTGTGCCGTAGCAGTGACCCCGCTTCCATGCCCAGTCGTCAACGCCGATGATCCGCGGTCTCTCGACCGTCGCCTGACGCGCGGCACCGCGGCGCACAAGCCGCAACAGGGTGTGCCGGCTGACCGGGATGAGCAGGCGCCTGCAAGGCTTTGTCCGGGTCGTCCACCCAGCGCCAGGCCGAGGTGATGAACAATACCGTCCAGACGCGCCGTGCGGTGCGCATAAGGGCGGTCCGCGGCCGCGGCGAGCCGTTCGGCGAAGATCTTCTGCCGACATTCCACGGTCGTGCAGCGGAACCGCCGGACCCACAGCCTGATTGCGACGGCACGTCCCTGAGACGGCAGATCTGCCAGGGAGCGCTGATATCGGCTGTGGATGTGATCCGACTGGCCGCCGCACATCGGACAGGCTGCCGTTGTCGCGGTCGACCGGGCCAGGATCAGCAACTTGTCCGGATTGGCCTCGATCCGCTCAATGCTCATTCCGCAGGCGGCCAGCGAGATGCCATGGCTCATGGCGGCACTCCTCCATCAAAATGCCGGCCATGGTTGCCTCAGATTGCACCAACTTTGCGCCAGAACCCCTTTTGCAAGCCGATTGACACTTCTTCACGCCGCAGAAGGTGGAGATTTCCTTCCGCTGTCTTCCCATCGGTGTGCTGCCCGCATTCGAGACGGCGCGGCGACGCATCTACATGACGGCCACTCTGTCGGATGACTCGATCCTGGTCAGCAATTTCGGCGCTGATCCGGCGAGCGTGTCGAGGCCGATAACTCCACGTTCTGCGGGCGACCTTGGCGAACGGATGATCCTCGTCCCTCAGCAGCTCAACACGGGGCTCAAGGATGATGACATCAAGGCGTACATCGTCGCCAACTTCAAACCACACATCAACGTTGTGGTGATCGTGCCCTCGGCCAAGCGCGCTATCTATTGGGCTGATGCGGTGACA
>DASQVN010000789.1:0-5075 GCA_035640755.1 Rhodopila sp. | reverse complement strand
GTCCCCGAGCTCGACGCCGCGATCCGCCAGATCCTCGAAACCCTGCCCAACGTCCTCGACCCCTTCGTGCCCGACGGCCCCGATGAGAGCGCCAACATCGTCCTCAAGCAGGTCGGCGAACCCCGCCTCCTCAACTTCGAGCCCAGGCAGCACTTCGAGCTCGGCGAGGCCCTTGGCATGATGGACTTCGCCACCGCCGCCAAGCTCGCCGGCGCCCGCTTCACCGTCCTGCGCGGCCCGCTTGCGCATCTGCAGCGGGCGCTTGGCCAGTTCATGATCGACCTGCACACGCGCCACCACGGCTATACCGAGATGGAGGTGCCCTACCTGGTCAACGCCGCCAGCGCCTACGGCACCGCCCAGCTCCCGAAGTTCGAGGACGACCTATTCAAGACCACCGACGGCCGCTACCTGATCCCCACTGCCGAGGTCCCGCTCACCAACGTCGTCGCCGGCGACATCGTCCCCGAAAAGCAGCTCCCGATCCGGCTCACCGCACTGTCCGACTGCTACCGCAGCGAAGCGGGATCCGCCGGCCGCGACACGCGCGGCATGCTGCGCCAGCACCAGTTCCGGAAGGTGGAACTCGTCAGCATCACCCACCCCGACCAGAGCGCCGAAGAACATGAGCGCATGACCCGTTGCGCCGAAACCGTCCTCGAGAAGCTCGGCCTGCCATTGCGCCGGGTCGTCCTGTGCTCCGGCGACACCGGCTTCGCCGCCAGCCGCACCTACGATCTCGAGGTCTGGCTGCCCGGCCAGCAGATGTACCGGGAAATCTCCTCCTGCTCCAACTGCAAGGACTTCCAGGCGCGGCGGATGACCGCCCGTTTCCGCGCCGCCGACGGCAAGGCGGTCGGCTTCGTCCACACGCTGAACGGCTCCGGCATCGCTGTCGGCCGAGCGCTGATCGCGGTGATGGAGAACGGCCAGCAGGCCGACGGCTCGATCATGGTGCCCGAAGCCCTGCGCCCCTACATGGGCGGCCTGGAGCGGATTGCCGCCGGATAGCGCGTGATCGTCTGAGGCGGCCACGTCAGAAGACGTGAATCACGCGCTCAAACCATAGCGCGTGATCGTTTGACGCAGCCACGTCAGGAGGCGTGAATCATGCGCGTGGACGACGTCCGGGACACATTCCGGTGCAGATGCGACTCAAACGGGTCGCAAGATCAGGAATCCCATGTTATGTGACGTGCCGTGCAGCAGCCTGTGATCAACGCAGCCGCTGCAGGCGTTGAGGGTATGGCATGAGCAACGATACCGGACTGATCCTGGCGGCAGTCGAGCGCCTGCAGCACAACCAGGAACTCCTGCAGCAGCGCATGGGCGTGGTGCAGCAGCACCTCGGCGTGCTGCAGCAGAGTCAGGAGCGTCTGCAGAACAGCCAGGAACGCCTGCAGCAAAGCCAGGACCGGCTCCGCGCCGACATCATGACCCAGCTTGAGCGCGTCCAGGACCAGGTCACCGCCATCCACGACGACATCGGCGTCAACTTCGGCGCCACCAACCACGCCCGCCGGGTGCACGACGCCACACGCGACGACGTGCGTTCCCTGTCAGAAGTCGTCAGTTCCATGCACCGCCAGATTCACCGGCTGCAAACCGATGTCCGCACCTTGAAGGGTGAGGGCTGAGAAGGATGCGGGCCGGTCGCTCCCGCGCTTGAGTCCCAGGCCCCTGAGTCATCGCGAAACCGGACGGAACAATCCCCGATCCCGGCGGTGTGCGCACGTCCCGCACCCCTCTCTGCTTGACCTTGACCGCCCCGATGATCATCTTCCGGCCGGACAGACAGAATCAAAGAGGCCTGATGTCAAAGGAAGATATGATCGAATTCAGCGGCACGGTGATGGAGCTTCTGCCCAACGCCATGTTCCGCGTGAAGCTGGACAATGAGCATTCCATCCTCGCCCATACCAGCGGAAAGATGCGCAAGAACCGGATCCGCGTGCTTGCCGGCGATCGGGTCAATGTCGAAATGACTCCGTACGACCTCACCAAGGGTCGCATCACCTTCCGTTACAAGTAGCGCGCCGATCGGCGGGTGGAGCAGTTCCCGCTGTTGCTGGCCTCGTCCAGCCCCCGGCGCCTCATGTTGTTGCAGCAGATTGGCGTGACGCCGGTTCAGGTCGTCTCACCCGAGATCGACGAAACGCCGTGTCGGAATGAACTGCCGCGTCAGTACGCCCAACGTATGGCGCAGGAAAAGGCGCTGGCCGTGCCGTCGCCCGAGCACCTCGTCCTCGCCGCCGACACCGTCGTTGCCGCCGGTCGCCGCATCCTGCCCAAGCCCGAGGACACCGACCAGGTGCGTGCCTGCCTCGCCCTGCTCTCCGGCCGCCGCCACCGCGTCATGACCGCCGTCGTCCTGGCCTTTCCGGATGGGCGCCTCACGCGCCGCCTGGTCGAGAGCATCGTCACCTTCAACCGCCTGACCCCGGAACAGATCGCCCGCTACGCCGCGACCGGAGAGGGCGTCGGCAAGGCCGGCGGCTACGCCATCAACGGCTGTGCCGCCGCCTTCATCCGCTTCGTCTCCGGCAGCTACTCGGCCGTGGTCGGCCTGCCCCTGTTCGAAACGGCCCAGTTGCTGCGGGGGGCCGGCTGGCACGTGCCGTGAACGATCCCGGGGACATGGCTATCCGCGTCGCCGCCAGCCCCGGTGAAGCGCATGTCGCTGTCACCCGAGACGGCCGGCTGATCGACTATGCGCTCTGGCGCCCCGGCGCGCCCGACGGTGTCGGAGATATTCACCGCGGCCGCGTCGCCGCCATCGTCCCGGCCATGGCCGGCGCCTTCGTCACCCTGACCGACGCCGAAGGCTTCCTGCCCGACAGCGAAGGTGCGAAGGGCTTGACCGTCGGCGCTACTGTCACCGTCCGCATCACCCGCGCCGCACAGGGCGGCAAGGGCCCTCGCTTGAGCGCCCGGACACCCGGCATCGAGCCGTCCCAGGGTCCGGTCGCGTTGCTGAGGCGCGGTCCCACCCCGGTCGAGATCCTTGCCGCCCGCCATTCCGACGCCGCCATCCTGGTGGACAATCCCGGCACCGCCGCCGCCCTCCGCGCCATCCTTGGCCAGCGCGTGACGATCACCCAGGAGAAGCTTCCCGACGACATCGAAGAGGCGATCGATGCGCTCTCGCGTCCGCTGATCGGCCTGCCCTGCGGCGTGCGGCTGTCGATCTGGCCGACCCCCGCGCTGGTCGCTGTCGACATGGACGCGGCCGGTGCGCTGGGCCGCGGCCACCCGGCACTGAACCGCGCCGCGCTGCCCGGCCTTGCCGACCAGATCCGCCTGCGCAATCTCTCCGGCGCCATCGTTGTCGATGTCGCCGGCCTCTCCGCCCGCCGGCGCGCCGCGCTCGCGCCGGACTTCACCGCAGCCCTGGCCAATGATCCGCTGCGCCCCAAATTCCTCGGCTTCACTACCCTTGGCCTGGCCGAGATCGTGCGCCCCCGCGTCCATCCGCCACTGCACGAGTTCCTCAACACGCCCCTTGCGGCCGGCCTCGCCGCCCTGCGCGCCGTGCTGGCCGCCAGCGGCCCGGACCCGCGCACCATGCCCGCCCTGCGCGCCCATCCGGCCGTTATCGCCGCCCTGCAGGCAGACCCCGCCGCGCTGCCCGACCTGTTGCACCGGACCGGCCGAGCCCCGACATTGCGCGCAGACCCATCCTTGCCCGAGATGGCCTGGATGATGGAGAAGGAGAATGCCTGCTAAACCCCCCGCCAGACTGCGAGCCACCTGTCCGATCTGCGGCCGCCCCGCCGCGCCAGAGCACCAGCCCTTCTGCTCCGCCCGCTGTCAGGAGGTCGATCTCGGCCGCTGGCTCGGCGGCCTCTATCGCATCCCCGGCCCCCCAGCCGAACTAGAGGAGGACCCGCCCCCGTCCCCCGACGCGGCCTGAACGAAAAAAGCCCCCTGGAAAAAAGCCCGCTAGGCAGACTTGATCGCCTTGGCGGCATGGGTTAATCACGCCGCTCTCCAACGGCGCCGCTGTGATGCCCAGGTAGCTCAGTTGGTAGAGCATGCGACTGAAAATCGCAGTGTCGGTGGTTCGATTCCGCCCCTGGGCACCATTTTCTCCTTTAAAAATCAGATGTCTGCTTCGCCAGTGGACTGTTCGAAGCTCTAAGCAGAGCAATTGGCAGCAAGTCACAACGGGCTTGTACGTCTGCGCCGCGATGATGCGGGCGGTGGGCCTCCCGCCACGCCGTCGTGGCCGGGTGCTACGCCGCGCTGCACCGTCGTGCTTCGTTCAATCCGCCGGCCGCCCGACGCGGGGCGGCGTCGATCTCGGCGCACGCGTCCGGCATTGCCGTTCGCGGGTCGCCGCCATGGATCGTCGCGCCGTGGTCCGCCATAGCACACCCGGCGACGGACAGATTGCACGTCGCCCATCATGGTGGTTTACCCGCCGGCAACGCGCAGCCATGTCCCAGGCGGCGGCGGGATCAGTTGCAAGTCGCGGTCACGCCGAGTTCGGGATGGCCGTAGGTCACTGGCGTCGTTTGGCAGTTCCTGCCATCGGGACCACTGGTCGTAGTGCCGTATTCAGGATGGCCATAGATGTTCGGCGTGGTCTGATGCGGTTGTGCCATTGCCGGTGCTGCCGTACTGAATCCGGCGGCTAGGAAACCTGCGACCAGGAGCTTCGTCTTCATTCTCAGATGTCCTTTGTTTTTGCAATCCTGAACTTACGCGCCGCATCACCGCCACGAGTGTCGTCCAGCCTTTCTTATCGTGCCGAATACAGGATGGTATGACCTTGGAGACTGTCCTGACGGCGTGTCATCGTAGTCATATCGTATCCAATATCGCCGGACAGGTCGGTCCTTGCTGCCGGTTGGTGGTAATTCAATTCGGGCATAGCCTGTACAGACACCCCCCAGCCACGTGATGAGGCGCTCACAGCGAACACCCAAGTGTGCGAGAGTGCTATGCACCTTCGTAGGAACTGCGCGAATGTCTCGGATGCTTGTGATCTGGCTCGCCCTGTTTTCCACTCCGACTCTCGGCTGGGCAGGTTGTGCGCCGATTGCGATGGGGCCATCGAAGATCTGGCTGAC
>DASQVN010000788.1:0-5181 GCA_035640755.1 Rhodopila sp. | reverse complement strand
GCGATGGCCTTGCCGTCCAGGGCAGGCGTGTTGGGCATGTCGTTCATGGCCGTTCCTCCTCCCGCCCATGGTGGCACGCCCACCGGCAGGCGGAAACAGGGCAGATCGCGAGAGCGCGGACCGTGCGGGAGCGTGAATCTGCCCTGCAGATCAACAGGGCAGATCGCGAGAGCGCGGAACGTGCGGGAGCGTGAATCTGCCCTGCAGATCAACAGCGCAGATCGCGAGAGCGCGAAACGTGCGGGAGCGTGAATCTGCCGTGCAAATCGATGGCTGGCGCGCTTTCGCCGTTTCCAGTCAACTTGAAAGCGCGTCAGCGCGTGACCGGTCTCGGATCGACACGCAGGTTCCTCCGGCATTCGCTCGCTGGTTGGTTGCACAAGACCATCAGGCCGCGCGATGTTGCCAATCGGGAAGTGCAGGCAACGCCCGGCGGGACAATACGGGACCCTGCACGACAGCATCATGCCGTCATCGTCACAAAGCACGGGGACTTCGCTCAGAACCGTTGCAGCGACCGGCCATCGACGTGTTGCCGCGCGTAGTGCGCGCCGGCCTATGACTGGGGGAGCATATGCCGTTCGATGCCGACGCCGCCACCGTGCTGGAACGCAGCGATCTCTTCGAAGGCATGAGCACTGCCCAGATGGCCGCGCTCCGGCCGGTCTGCCGCGAGCGGCAATTCCAGACTGGCGAGTTCCTGCTCCATGAGGGCGCCGCCGATCCCTTCGTGTATATCCTGGTCAACGGCGTCGCTCAGATCGTGAAGCAGACACCAACCGGGAACGCGCCGGTCGGATTGTTCTATCTCCACCCCGGCGACACCCTCGGCGAGTTGAAGATCGTCGATCCACAGCCGAGTTCGGCCTCGGTGATCGCCGCCACACCCGTCACGGCCGTAGAAATCGATCTCGCCAGCTTCGATTCGCCCGCCTTGCAAGCGGTCCATGCCAGCCTGGTCAGGAACGTGGCGCATATTCTCGCCACCCGGCTTCGCGCGACAACCACCGAAGGGGCCGAGGCGATGCAACGCGAACTGCGCGAAAGCCGAGCCCGGGTCCACGCCGGACGTTTCATCGCGTTGATGTTCACGATGGTCGCGACGTATCAGTTGGCGCTCGCTGCGCTGGTCCTGATACCCGGCACCGTGCGCCCGTCCTTTACGGTGCTGTCGCTGATCTTCGTGGTCTGGACCGTCATCCCCGTCGTGCTGTCGCTGCTGCGTACGCCGTTCTCGCTGGAGACCTATGGTCTTACCACCAGGCGGGCCGGCTCCGTCGCGGCGCAGGCACTGCTCTGGACGATACCCCTGTTGCTGCTCGCGGTGGTGGCCAAGCGGTTATGGCTGCCGGCGCAGCCGCTGTTCGACCCGGCCGCCATGTTCAATGACCGGCCCTTCGATCCCGCGGTCTACCTGATGTCCATGCTCATCTACGCAATCCACGCGCCGGCGCAGGAACTGGTTGCCCGCGCCGGATTGCAGGGCGCGCTGCAGAACCTCAGTCCGGCACCCGGCATCAACTGGCGGGCGATCATCGTCGCCGACCTGCTGTTCGCTGCCGCCCATGCCTTCATCGACTTCTGGTTCTGCATCGGCGCGTTTGTGCCCGGCTTGTTCTGGGGCTGGATGTTCGCCAGGCAGCGCTCTTTGGTCGGTGTCATCGTCTCCCACATAGCCGTCGGCCTGTGGGTCAACTTCGTGGTCGGATTCTAGCGAAAAGGACCGACGCGGAAGTCTCTCCGATCGCTGTCCAGGGACGCCGTCGCGGGCACATCGGCTGCCGCCGTTCCTCAGCCAACCCACAGTGGTGCGCCCAACGGCAGGCAGGAAGGATCAGGCTGACACAATGTCGAGCCGCCGTTCGATCCGCTCAAGACGCGCCGCAAGCCGGTCGATCCGTTCGGACTGCTGCGCGAAATCGCCGTGCAGCAATGCCACCTTGGCTTCCAGCGACGTCACCCGGTGGCCCAGCTCGGTCACAATGTCCGTCAGGCGATCCATCTTCTCGTCCAGCCGCCGCAGGTAGACCAGGATCAGGCTGTCAGGTTCCGCGCTCACGTCGGGTCCCATATGTCACACTCTGGTTTTCATATAGGAAGGTCCGGCGTCAATCAAACACGTCCCGGAACAAGAGGCGACATGCCCGGCCTCCCTCTCGAAAGCCTGGACGATCTATTCGAATGCCTCCGGCGCCGTGCTGCGCGGCACAATCGTTCCCCCGAGGTTGAAGCGCATGAGATCCTTCGCCAACCCCTGGGAGCTGCACCTCAGCCCAGCTTCGACGATGTTGCGGCCGAGCTTCGCGCCCCCACGGCAGGCCGCGTCCATACACCTGCCAACGTCCTGCTGCGGGAACGCCGCCGCTGATCAGGCGCCAGCCCGCACCCGCCTCCTCCGGAAACTCCGCGCAAACCGCCGCAGCCCCGCCCATTGCTGCTGCGCCCACGTCCCCGTCGCCAGCACCTCCGGCCCCGACGGATCCCCCGTCCGCACATAATCCCGGCCGAAATCCGCCGTGCCGAACAGCATGTCCCACCAGGGAAACACCGCGCCGTAGTTGCAGCTCCGCTGCCCCGCCGCCAGCACCCCATGATGTGCGCGATGGAACCGCGGTGAGATCAGCAGCCGCTCTCCCAGCCACCCGAACGAAAGCCGCACGTTGGCGTGCGACAACGACTCCAGGAACCGCAGCATCAGCACGAGCAGCGGGAACTGCAGCGGCGGCACCCCGATCAGCAGCGCGACCACGCTGAACCAGACGAACCCGATCAGATCGTCCAGCACATGGTTCCGGTCATCCGACCAGAACGTCATCTGCCGCTGCGCGTGGTGCAGCGAGTGCAGCGCCCACCACCAGCGGAACTGGTGCGACAGCCAGTGCCGCACGTACTCGGCAAAATCCAGGATCACCGCATACAGCACGAAGGTCAGCACCTGCCGCCCCATCAGAAACGGAAATATTCCCTCCAGCGTCGGCGGTACCCAGCCCCGTTCAGTCATCCACCCGGTGACCGAAACCTGCGCGCGGTAGAACAGCACATAGGTCACGAACGGCAGCACGCCGACCCGCGACAGCACCGTATAGGCGATATCGACCAGCACCGCCTTGTTGTCCGGCCAGCGCTCCACCGGCCGCCAGTGCTCCAGCGGCAGGCAGACGGCGAACGTCACCGCCACCTGCACCGCGCCATACACCGCGAACAGCGCCCAGCCGTACGACACATCCTCCCAGTTCATCAGCCCGAGAGCATACAGCGCCGGGATCAGCAGATGTTCTTCCAGCCACCCGGCGGCGAGATCGAACGGGTCGCCCATCAGCGGCTCGACACCACGGTGGGGGAGGGGGCCTTGCCGTTCAGGAACAGCCCGTGCGGCGAACGCCCGACCTCGATCGTCCGGTATGACCCGGTCTCCGGGTCCAGCACCGCCACGCTCTCCGCCCAGCGGCGCGTGATCCACACCTTGCCGTCCGGCGCGAAATCCAGGTCATCCGGCCCGCCGGGAATCCTGTAGTTGCGGATCAGTTTCAGGGTTGCCGCATCCAGCGCCACCGTCGTGCCGCCCGCACGATTGTTCACCCAGAGTATCTTCCTGTCCGGCGACAGAAACAACTGGTGCGCGCCCCGGCCTGTCGGCACCTCACCGATCACCTTGCCCGTCTCGGGATCGGCCACTGCCAGATGGTCCGTCCCCATGTCCGCCACCAGCAGCTTGCCGTTCAGCCACATCACCCCCGCCGGAGTCTTGCCGATCGGCGCCGTCCATTTCTCGGTCATGCTGCGCAGGTCGAACGCCGCCAGCTTGTCACTGTCCTGCAACGTCACGAACACCATCGACGAATCCGCCGAATACGCCAAATGGCTCGGCGTCGCGACCACCGGGAAGCGCTTTACCAGCTTCATCGTCGCCGCGTCGTACACGTCGACCTGGTTTCGCGCCAGCCCGTTCACCGTCAGGAATTTCCCGTCCGGACTGAACCCGAGCTGATAGGGGTCACTGACCGGCAGGCGTTGCTGCACTGCGCCGGTGTTCGGGTCCAGGAACATCATCTGGTTGCCCGCCGTATCGCCCACCAGCAGGCTGTGCCCGTCCGGGCTCAGTGCCACGTGATGCGGCTCCCGCAGCGTCGGGATGCGGCGCACCTCCTTCAACGTCGTCATGTCGATCACGCTGACCGATGCGCTGTTGGAGTTCACGATGAAGGCGATCCCGCCGGCCCGCGCCGTTGGCGCCGCGAACGCCGCCGCGGCCAATACCGCACCAAGCAGAAACAGGTTCCGAAAATGCCGCATATTCAAGGGGCTCCAGCCAAAGGCGACGACGATTGGCATGCGGTTCCCTACGCCACGCCGCCACGCCGGGGCAAGGCTAATCGGCACCCATCCCGCGATCCAGCCACCCCTGATCCCGCCTTTGGGCGAACACCGCCGCCGCGAACGCAAACATCACACAGGCCGGCGTGGAGATCAGCAGATTGTCCGTCACCGCATGCGCCGCCATCGCCAGAAACACGAGCCGCATGATGCGCCGATCGGCCGCACGCAGGCCATGTGTATGGACAAGCACCCAGGCCGCGAACAGCACGATCAGCAGCAGCCGCCCGACCGCGCCGCCCTCCACCCCGATGCGCAGGTATTCATTGTGTGCGGCCCAGGTGTGCAGCGCCTGCGCAACCTGCCCGTTGGAGGGAATGATCACGTTGCCCGCCCCCACGCCCCAGCCCAACCAGGGCGAGGCCCGTGACGCCGCTTCGAACGCCGGCCACAGCAGATCCCGCCCGCTCAGGTCCGTGGCGTGATGGGCGAACAGGTTGAACACGCGCACATCCTCCAGGTCACGGGCCAGCACGGCCGCCACCGGCAGTGCCGCCGCAAACACCAGGATCAGCAGCAGCCGATCGCGCATCGGAAATGCCGCAGAGCGGACCGTCACCAGGCCGACGAGGCAGACCGCCGCCGCATAGGCCAGCGGCGCACGCGCGCCGGTCAGCAGCAGGATGGCCCCGTTCAGCAGCAGCAGCGCCAGATCGCCGCGCCGCCCCTCGCGGAACAGTGCGATCAGGCACGCATAGATCGCCGGCAGGCACACACTCGCCAGGAATGCCGGATGCCCGAGACCCGCCAGGCGCATGCCGCCGCTTTCCACCAGCAGCGGCCGCACCCCGGCAAGCGCAAAGGGCA
>DASQVN010000787.1:0-4602 GCA_035640755.1 Rhodopila sp. | reverse complement strand
GCACATTCACCTCACGCAGCGTGGTCGGCAGGCCGAGGCCGCGGATCAGATCGGCTACGGCATCGGCGGCCTTCTCCCCGCGCCTCCCCATTGCGTCCGACACCCACGCCTGGCGTTCGGCGTTCACTGGTTCGTTGTAGCGGAGCACGTGCGGCAGCATGACGCAGGAGGTATAGCCGTGCGGCACCCCGGCGGTGCCGCCCAGGACGTGGCCGATGCCGTGGCTCGCGCCCTTCGGCACGCCGTTCTGCGAGCCCATGATCGACATCCAGCTCCCGAGCTGGCAGTTCAGCCTGGCGTCGAGGTCCTTTGGATCGGCCTTCACGGCGGGCAGGCCGGCGGAGAGCAGCCGCAGCGCCTGCATCGAGGTGCCGTCGGAGAACGGGGTTGGATTGGTCGAGCAGATATCCTCAACCGCATGATCGACGGCGCGGATGCCGGTGGACAAGAACAGCCATTCCGGCGTGTGCAGCGCTACCGCTGGGTCGAGGATGACGGATTGTGGCAGCATCATCGGGTGGCTGTAGCTTTCCTTGACGTGCCGCGTTGTGTCGGTGCAGCCGGCGAACCAAGTGAACTCCCCGGCCGAGAGCGTGGTCGGCACATCGACCGCGCGGACGGCTGGTGCGTTGACCTGCGGACGCTCGGTCCTGCCGTCCGGGGTGACGATGGCACGCAGCCGATCGAGCTCCTGCGGGGCGGTGATGTTGTTGGCCAGGCACAGGCCGACCATTTTGGCGGCGTCGGTAACCGAGCCGCCGCCCAGGGTCAGCAGCAGGTCGGCCCCGGCGGCGCGGGCCTCGTTGGCCGCGGCGACGACGTCGGGGCGTGGCGTGTGAGCGCCGATCTTCGCGCACAGCCCTGCCATGCGGTTGCCCAGGACGCGGCGGGCGGTCTCGACCACGTCGGTTTCCCGGGTCAGCGTGCCGCTGGCCATGACATAGACGGCGCGCGAGTCCAGACGCTTGATCTCATCCGCCAGCGCCTCGGCCAGCGGGATGCCGTAGATCACCCGGTCCATGGGCGGATAGCGATGGACACCGTGGATCATGGTTTCCTCCTGTTCCCGGGCATGGAGAATGGTGCGGCGAGGCAAACCCCGGGGAGCAATCCGGCGTGATCCGCTGAGGTTGGCCCGTTCGACGTCTTGGATCGCGCTGCAATCCGTAACCAGGGCGTCCGAGTCACGTTTTCTGACGGGTCCGCCGCAGACGATCAGGCGCCGTGCGACCGGTTACAAACTGGTAGGATGGCGGCGAAAGCGCTTGCGCCGAATCGCGGAAGCTGGGCAAACTGACATCATCGTGGCAACAACTGAAAGGAGGTGATCCAGTGTCTCATTGTTCTGCGGCTTCCCTTGTCGTGACCTGGATCGCCGGCGCAACTCCGTCGGCGTAGGACGCCTACGGTCCGGCAACGGACGGCTGCAAACAATGGAAAGGCCCCGGACGCGCGTCCGGGGCCTTTCGTTTTTGCCGCCTCGCCAGCGTGGGGCGGCAGTGCTATGTCGAGGACCATGAGGTTGCATATCTTCAGGTCCGGCCGCGAGCCCGACGTGTTCGGCTACACGGCTGATGAGAGCGGAGTGAACCTGCCCAGGGGTCTGGGGCCGTGGATGCGCGCGGAGAAGGAACCGCTGGACGTTGAGCCCGATGCCAGCGCGCCTGGGTTGGGTGCCTCGGGTCCGGTCATCGCAAGGGTGGCGCGGGACGGGTTCTATGTTGCGCGGAACGAAACGATCGAGCGGATGACAGGGGTTCCGTCGGTCGGATAGAGGCCGCGCACGCGCTTACCGATCCGTCAGCCGCAGCTCGATCCGGCGGTCCTTGGCATAGGCCTCGGGCGTATCACCGGGCCCGAACGGCTGGAACTCGCCGAAGGCGGTGGCGGCCAGGTGCTCGGGCGGCACGCCATCGGCGATCAGCAGCTTGACCACGTTGATCGCGCGCGCGGCGGCCAGTTCCCAGTTGGAGGAGAACTGCCCTCCCTTTACCGGTTGCGGGTCGGTGTGGCCGTCGACGCGCAGCACCCAGTGCAGGTCGGGGGGGATTTCGGAGGCGATGTCCTTGATGGTGATCGCGAGCGCGGTTATCTGCGAATTCCCGGTCTGGGTCAGGTCGGCGCTGCCGACAGGGAACAGCACCTCGCTCTGGAACACGAAACGGTCGCCGACGATCTGGATGCCGGGCCGGTTCGCCAGCACCTGCCGAAGCTTGCCGAAGAATTCGCTGCGGTAGCCCTGCAGCTCCTCGACCTTGGAAGCCAGCGCCGCGTTCAGCTTCTGACCAAGGTTGCTGATCTGGACGTCCTTGGCCTGGTTCTGCTCCTGCGTCAGCTCCAGCGCCGAGGATATCGCGGCCAGTTGCTGCTTCAACTGGGCGATCTGCTGGTTCAGCAGCGCGATCTGCGCACGGGCACTGTCACCCAGCTTCTTTTCATCCGAAAGCTGCAGTTCCACCGCCTGGCGGCGCTGCTGCTCGGTCATGGCGCGGCCGGCGGCGTCCTGCGCCTGCTTTTCCAGCTCATCGCGCAGCGCGGTCAGGGCGCGTGCCTCGTCGGCAAGTTTGGCGAGGTCCGACAGCTTCGCCTGGATCGTATCCTTGTCAACTGCAACTGTCTTGTCCAGCTCGGCAATCTGCCTCTTCATCTCGGCCAACTGGTTGCGGGCGTCGTTCAACTGGTTCTGCGTGTCGGCGAGCTGCGCCTGCGCGGCAGTGGTCTGGCCCCTCGACTCGTTCAGTTGTGCCTGCAGTTGCTTGTTGGCTGCGGTCGCTGCCTGGATCGCCTTGGCGGCGTCGGACACCTGCTTTGACAGACGATCGCGTTCAGCCGAGCGGTTCGTCAGTTCCTGGCCGAGCTGGGAGACGGACAGCTGCAGGTCGGCGGCCTTGCCGCGTTCCAGCGACAGAAGGTTGGTCAGCTCAGCGAGCTGCTGGGTCGCCTGCTGCAGTTCCTTGCTGCGGCCGGACAGGGTAGCGGACAGGAACGCCTGCGCCAGCACGAAGACCAGCAGCACGAAGATGATGACCATGAGCAGCGTGGACAGGGCGTCCACGTAGCCGGGCCAGGCCTCCAGCCCGTTGCTGCCATTGCGTCGGACGCGCGCGGCCATCGGGCGTTACCGCTGCGGTTCTGCGAGCGCGGCGACCGTGCGCGTCAGCAGGCGCAGGTCGTTGCGCAACTCGGCCGTCGCCCGCGCGCGGCCCTGTTCGGTTTCTGTCAGCATACGTTGCATGTAGTGCTCGATGTTGCGCAGGTAGCGGCCGGTCTCGTCGGGACCCTGAGGGTCGGCCAGACGCTGTAGGGCCGGGCCCAGGGCATTCTGGGATTCGGCGATGCGGAGCATGAGCTGCTGGTTGGCGCGCATGGTGTCGGAGAGCGTGCCGAGCCGCTCGTTCAGGGTGAGGACGGCCTGGTTGATCTGGGCGCGGTTTTCCTCGTCACGCATCAGGATGAGTTGCAGGTTCTCCATATTCTCGGCTGTCTGCTCCAGCAGGGCCTGGACATAGACCGGCACTGTCCCGTCGCCTTCGGCCAGCGCGCCGGAGGACAGGCGGGTCAGGCCGGCGAGCCACTCCTCCAGCTCATTGAAGAAGCGGTTCTGCGCCTGGCCAGCGGTCAGGTCGAGGAAGCCCAGGACGAGCGCACCGGCCAGGCCGTACATGCTGGCCGAGAACGCCGTGCCCATGCCGGCGAGCGGGCGGGCAAGATTGGACTTCAACTGCTCGAACATCAGGGTCATGTCGCCGTTGCTCAGCGTCATGTTGCTGATGACCTCGGAGACCGAGCCGACCGTCTTCAGCAGACCCCAGAAGGTGCCCAAAAGGCCGAGGAAGATCAGCAGCCCGGTCATGTAGCGCGACAACTCGCGGCTTTCATCCAGGCGGGACGAGATACCGTCCAGCAGGGTGCGCATCGCCGAGGCGGACAGCGTGATGTGCCGGGACTCGCCGCCTTTGCGGGTATCGCGCATTGCCAGCATGCTGGCCATAGGCGCCAGCAGCTTGGGTGACGGCAGGGCGGCGAGGCGGGAGCGTGAGGTCTGGTAGGTCTCGAGCCAGGTGACCTCGGGCGACAGGCGCAGCACCTGGCGCAGGTTCCACAGGATGCCCAGCAGCAGGATGAACAGGATCAGGCTGTTCAGCCCCGGATTGTTGTCGAACGCCGTGATCAGCACCGGCGACAGCACGCCCGCCACCGCCCCAACCAGCACAAGGAACACCAGCATGCGGATCAGGTAGGCGGACGGTCGGGTCATTTGCTTGCTGCCTGCGGCGCCGCGCCTTCCACATCCAGATCGACGCGGTCAGGGGGGCCGTCACCATATTGCGCACCCAGGGCGCGGACGAAAATACGTGGCGAAGGCACGCCATTTGCCACCAGCGCGCTGCGCACCGCCATGGCGCGGGACAGCGACAGGCGGCGGGCGGTGGAGGGGTCATCGGCCGTGCCGGGGGCATAGGCGGACACGGTGTAGGACGTATTGTCGCTCTTTCCGGCCTGCGCGGTGAGCTGCGTGATCGAATCGACGTTGCCCGGCGTCAGGTCGGACTTACCCGATTCGAAGGTCAGGCGCAGCCCGGAGGTGGTCGGCGCCGTAAC
>DASQVN010000786.1:0-2834 GCA_035640755.1 Rhodopila sp. | reverse complement strand
CGCGCGCTTGCGACAGACGCCTGCGATCAGCCCGACTGAACGTCGGATAGCTCGGTCTCGGTGTGTCCATTCAGATACCGTCGACCCAGCACGGCACCTGTCGCAAGACTTTTGGCTACCTACTTAGCTGCCGGCGCAACGACAGAGGACGTCCCGGACCGCGGCCGTCGCGACGAGCTCGGCGAAATGGCCCGGGCCGTCCAGATCTTCAAGGAATCGATGCTCAAGGCCGAGGAACTTGCGCGCAGCCAGTTGCAGATCCGTGCAGAGGCCGAAGCTGCCCAGAAGGCAGCTCTGCATCGCATGGCCGCCGGGTTTGAGGAGCGTGTGGGCCGGGTGATCGCAACCCTGTCTGAAAGCGCAGGCGCAGTGCGTGACATGGCCGAGGTGATGAGTGCCAATGCCGGGGACACCAGCAAGCAGTCGGCGACGGTTGCCGCAGCAGCGGAACAAGCCAGTACCAGCGTCGCGACACTCGCGGCGGCGGCGGAGGAACTGACCGCATCGATCCATGAGATCAGCCGGCAGGTTGCACACGCCTCGGAAATCAGCGGAAAGGCAGTATCGGATACCGAGCGGACAAACGCGACAGTCCAACGCCTATCACAGGGTGCGCACAAGATCGGGGAAGTTGTCGGATTGATTGCCGACATTGCTGGACGCACCAACCTGCTGGCGCTGAACGCGACGATCGGTGCAGCGCGTGCCGGCGACGCTGGCAAAGGCTTTGCAGTCGTGGCAGGCGAAGTGAAAAGCCTGGCACACCAGACCGCAACGGCAACGCGGGAGATCGGCGCTCAAATCAGCCAAATTCAGATTGCGACAGAGGAAGCGGTCGCGGCCATCCTGGGAATCGGTGCAACGATCAATGAGGTCAGCGCAATCGGCACGGGAGTCGCCGCCGCCATCGAACAACAACTTGCCGCCACATCAGAAATTGCGCGCCACGTGCAGCAGACCAAAATCAGCGCGCAGCATGTGACCGGCGGGACGGAAGCTGTGACACGAGCGGCGGAGGGAACGGGTTCGGCTGCCAAGGGCGTGTTCAGTGCAACCCACGGCCTGTCACAGCACGGCGACCAGTTGGCCCAATCCGTCAGCACGTTCCTGGCCGAGGTACGGGCGCTGGAGCGGGATGACTTCAGCTACGAACGGCCGTCCCGCTCTAAACGCCCCTGAACACCGGCCGCCGCTTCTCCACAAACGCCCGCCGAGCCTCCTTCGCATCCTCGGAGTGCTGCAGGATCGGGCTGGCGTTCGAGGTCAGCACCATGGTCGCCTCCATCGTCGTGTCCAGTGCCGTGCGCATGATCCGCTTGCTGACCCATTGCACCAGCGGCGGCCGCGCAATGATCCGCTCGCACAATTCCCGTGTCGTCTTCTCCAATTCATCCGACGGCACCAAGTGGTTCAGCATCCCCCACCCATACGCAAGCTGTGCGCTCAGTTTCCCTGTGTAGGCAAATTCCAGCGCCCGCCCCAGCCCGAGCATTTTCGGTAAGTAATAGGACCCGCCGTTCTCGATGATCTGCCCTGCGTTCTGATACGCAATGAACCTTGTGTGTTCGCAGCCGATGCGGATGTCGCAGTGCAGCGCCATGTCCATGCCGGAGCCGACCGCCGGCCCGTTGATCATTGCAATCGTCGGCTTGCGGATCTTTGCGATGTCCAGGTGCAGTTGCGTGAACCCATGGAAGAAGTGCTGCCGCGTCCCGTCCAGCCCTTCATGTGGGCCGCGGTTGCCCGGCAGGTTCTCGCCTGCATCCGGCGGGTTCGCACCCAGGTTTGCGCCAGCGCAGAATGCCCGCCCGACACCTGTCAGGACGATCACCCGGACCTTCGGATCATCATCGCCGGCCCGCATGTATTCGCCGACCTTGGCAACCGTGCCGTTCTCCTCGGCCGTTCCGACCAGAGCGTTCAGACGCTCCGGCCGGTTGAATTTGATCCATAATATTCCGCTGTCCTCGGGTTCATACAGCAGGTGATCGACCAGTCTCGGCCCCATCGTGTCTTCCCCCCGGTCAGGCGTAGGATTCGGCGATCGCCGCATAGACCAGCGTGCGCAAGTCGCGCCGCAGCGTCAGGCGCGCGTCGCTGTTCAGCACCTGGGTCATGAAGACAACCGCGAGATCCTCCTTTGGGTCGATCCAGAACGCGGTCGAGGCCGCGCCGCCCCAGAAGAATTCCCCCGGCGTACCGGGCAGCCGCGTCCGCGCCGGGCTGAGCGTCACGCCGCAGCCGATCGAGAACCCGATGCCGGCATAGCCGGATTCGCTGAACATGCCCGGCGGCGCCATCTCGGCCAGTTCCCTCCCGTCCGGCAGCAGGTTCATGCTGAACATCTCAACCGTCTTCGGGCCGAGGATCCGCACGCCGTCCAGCGTGCCCTTGCCGAGCATCATGCGGCAGAACCGCATGTAGTCATGCGCAGTCGAAAGCAGCCCGCCGCCGCCCGATTCCAGTTTCGGCGGCTCCGCGAAGAAGCTGGCCTGCCCGTCATCATGCAGCTTCAGGCTGCCCTCCGCCTGCACGTAGCAGGAGGCGAACCGGTCCCGTTTCGAGTCGGGGCACCAGAACGCAGTGTCGTGCATGCCCAGCGGCTCGAATAGCCGGCTCCGCAGGAATTCCCCGAATGGCATCCCGCTCAGCTTCTGCACCAGGTAGCCCATGACATCGATCGAGACGGAATAGTTCCACGCCGTCCCCGGCGAGAACTCCAGCGGCAGGGTTGCCAGCTGCTCGATCATCGCATCGAGCCCGCCCTCGGCGTCGAAGCCAGCGATGTTGCGCTCGCGGTATGCCGCATCCACCGCAGTGCGGTTCAGGAACCC
>DASQVN010000785.1:0-7761 GCA_035640755.1 Rhodopila sp. | reverse complement strand
CGGCCGAGGGAGCAAGCATGTCGGTGATCGGGTTGGTGATGTCGCGCCGGCTGGGGCCGTTGACGGTGGCGCAGGCGTGTGGGGCGCTGAACGACAACCTGGTGAAGAACGCGATGGTGGTGCTGGCGCTGTTCCGGCTGCAGGCGGGTGCGACCGGGCTGTCGGCGCTGGCGGGGACGCTGTTCATCGCGCCGTATATCCTGCTGTCGGCGACAGCAGGGGTGCTGGCGGACCGGTTCGCCAAGCACTGGCTGATCCGTGTGTACAAGATCGCAGAGCTCCTCTTGATGCTCGGGGCCGCGGCGGCCTTCCTCGCGGCGAGCGTCCCTGCCCTGCTGGCCGTGCTGTTCGGGCTGGGGGTGCAGGCGGCACTGTTCGGACCGGTGAAATACGGCGTGCTGCCCGAATACCTGGCAGATGCCGAGCTTCTCGGCGGCAATGCGGTGGTCGAGGCGACGACGTTCCTGGCGATCGTCTGCGGCACGGTGGCGGGGGGCGGGCTGATCCTGCTGGAGCACGGGGCGGCGATCGTCGGGCTGGGCGGGGTGGCGCTGTCGACGGTGGGGCTCGCGGCGGCATGGCGGATGCCTCCGTTGCAGGCGGCGGTCCCCCGGCTGGCGCTGGATGCCAACGTCGTTCGTGAGACGTGGCGGGTGGTAGGCGCGGCGCAGCGCAGCCGGGTGGCGTGGCTGTCAATCCTCGGACTGTCGTGGTTCTGGACAATGGGAGCAACGGTGCTGACCGAGCTGCCGGTGATCGTGCGGGATACGCTGCGCGCCGAGGGCGCGGTGCTCACGCTGCTGCTCGGGGTGTTTGCGGTTGGGGTCGGCGTGGGCTCGCTGGGGTGCACGCGGCTGCTGCGGGGCCGGGTGTCGCCGCGGCTGGCGCCAGCGGCAGGGGTTGGCATTTCGGTGTTCTGCGCAGGGTTTGCCTGGGCAGCCGCCGCGGGCGGTGTGGCGACGGTGGGCGATGCGGCGGGCAGCGTGGCGGGATGGCGGCTGATCACGGCGCTGGGGCTGCTGGCGGCGTGCGGCGGCGTGTTCTCGGTGCCGCTGTATGCGATCATTCAGGAGGCGGCGGAGCCAGGGGCGCGGGCGCGCATGGTGGCAGCGAACAACGTGATGAATGCGCTGTTCATGGTGTTCGGGGCAGCGGCAGCGGCCGGGATGGCGGCTGCGGGATTGAGCGCGCCCCAGGCGCTGCTTGTCGCAGCGGCGGCGAACGGGGCCGTCGCGGTGTGGCTGGGGATGGTGCTGGGGCGGCGTCGACTTGCCGGCTGACAAGGGGCTGCCAGGGGGCTGCCAGAAGTGCGGGTCAGCCTTGGCGCCACTTCCGCTCCGTTTCATCCCACGCGGCGAGCGGTTGCAGGTCGGGGACCCAGGCGAGGCCCGTGCGGGCGTCGGAGGAGACGGCCTCGGGAGTCACGACAACGTCGAGCAGCGCAGGGCGGTTGGCGAAGGCGCGTTCGACGGCCGCGGGCAGGTCCTCGGGTTTTTCGACGCGCTCGCCATGCATGCCGAAGGCGCGGGCCACGGCGGCATGGTCGGCGAACTGCAGCGTGGTGCCGACGACGCGGCCATGGGTGGTCTTCTGGTCATAGACCTCCACCTGCCAGGCGCCGTTGTTGGCCACGGCGATGACCACCGGCGCCTTGTGGCGCGCTGCGGTGTCCAGCTCGATGGCGTTGAAGCCGAAGGCGCCGTCGCCGGTCGCCACCAGTACGTGCTTTTCCGGGAATGCCAGGCTGGCGGCGATGCCGAAGGGCACGCCCACGCCGATGCAGCCGAACGCGCCGGGATCGAGCATCGTGCCGGGGGACAGGCCGACGCGGGCGAAGGACAGGAAATCGCCGCCATCGACGATGGCGATGGACTCCGCATCCAGCTTCGCCTGCAGCGCGGCGAGCATCCGGTTGGGATGCACCTTGCCGTCGGTTGCCTCGGCCGTGGCCATGCTCTGCTGCAGCCGAGTGGCGCGCTGTTGGTGGCCTTCGCGCAGGCCGGCGATCCAGTCGCGGTCAATGGCGGGGACGCGATTGCCGGCGGCCTCGGTGATGGCGGCCAGCGCCTGGGCGGGGCTCGCCAGGATCTCGCTCTGGCCGCGGCGGTTGTCGCGCAGTTCCGAGGGCGCGTCGGCGATGCGCACGAACTTCGCGGGTCCGAACACGGCGGGGGAGCCGTAGGCAAGCTGGAAGTCGAGCCGGCGCCCGACGGTGATCACGACGTCGGCCTGGCTCATGACTGCGCCGCGCATGGCGGCCACGACGGACGGGTGGTCGTCGGGAACGAGGCCGCGGCTTTCGCCGGTATCGAGGTAGGCAGCGCCCAGGCGGTCGAGAAAGCGCACCAGTTCCGCCCCTGCCCTTCTGGCGCCGCGGCCGGTGATCACAAGTGGCTTTCTCGCGGACCAGATAACGTCGGCGGCGCGCGTCACATCCGCCGGGTTGGGCAGGATAACCGGATAGGTCTTGCGCTGGAAGTGCTCGCCCAGCAGCAGCGGCCGGGGGAATTCGGCCCGCAGCGTGTCCGTGGGGAAATCAAGGTAGGCGGGGCCGGGCTCGCCGCCTTCGCCATAGGCACGGGCGACGGCCTCGTTCAGTTCCTGGAGCACCAGGGCGGGCTCGCGGATGGTGCGGGCGTAGCGGGTGATGGAGCGGACGATCTGGGTGTGGTCCATGTCCTGCAGGCCGCCGCGGTTCTCCTGCGGACGCGGCGGCGTGCCGGAGAGAACCAGGACGGGGGCGCGGGAGACATGGGCGTTGGCGATGCCGGTCATGGCATTCGTGACGCCCGGGCCGGCGGTGACCAGGGCGACGCCCAACCCCTCGGTCAGTTCGGCGTGGGCATGCGCCATGTGGACGGCGGCGCGTTCGTCGCGCACGTCGATGATGCGGATGCCCTCGGCGTCGGCACGCATCCAGATCGGCATGATATGGCCGCCGCACAGGGCGAAGACGCGGTCGACGCCTTGGGCGCGCAGGAAACGCGCGATCACTGCGGCCGTGGATGTGTCGGTCACCTGCATCGTGTCCCTCCCGTGTCAGTGCGCCCCGTGTCGGTGCGCCCCGTCTCAGTGTGCCGAGGTCTTCGCCGGCGGCTTCTTGATGGTCCTGAGGTCGATGATTCCCGGTTCCCGGCGCGGATCGGTTCCGGCGGGGAAGATCTGGATCTTGTGGACGCGCTGTGAGGTGGTGACCGGAAGGTCGGTCCGGAACAGCCACCAGGCCGGCACCTTGAAGTAGGCCAGGCGTTCGTTGCACCAATCAAACAGGTTCCGCGCCAGGTCCGGTCCGGCGGACACGTCCTGCTGCGGGACGATGCAGGCCATGACCTCCTCCTCCCGCATTTCGTCGGCGACGGCGAGGATCGCGGCCTGCTTCACCTTGGGATGCACGACCAGGCATTCCTCGATTTCGGCGGCCGCGATGTTCTCCCCCGAGCGCCGGATGATGTTCTTGCTGCGGTCGACGAAATAGAACATGCCGCTGGCGTCGCGGATCACCTGGTCGCCGGTGTGGAACCAGCCGTTGCGCCAGGCGGCCTCGGTCGCCTCGTCGTTCTTGAGGTAGCCGGAGAAGAAGCCCTTGCGCGGGGCGGCTTCGGTGTGGCGGATGACAAGCTCGCCCGGCTGCCCGTCGGGCACGTCCTGGTCGTCGGCATCGACGGCGCGGGCGTCCAATCCCGGCACGGCTCGGCCGATCGCGCGCGTGTCGATCAGGCGGGGCTCGATATTGTCGGTGATGAAGCGGCCGGTTTCGCTCATCGCCCAGAATTCAACGAACGGAAACCCGAAGCGGCGCTCACATTCGGCGTGCTGGGAGGCATCGATGCCGGCGCCGAAGCCGAAGCGCACCTGATGCTGCCGCTCCTGCGCGTTGGGCGGCATCTTGAGCAGGACATTGGGAATGACGCCCTGGTAGTGGACGCCGGTGATGCCGCATTCAATCAGGTCCCGCCACCAGGTGCTGGCGTGGAACCGGTCGGGAAAGAACAGCGCGCCACCGGTGACGAGCATGCCGGAGACCGAAATGCCGAGGCAGTTGGCGTGGTGCAGCGGCAGCGGGTTGTACATCCGCTCCTGTCCCGGGCGCAGGCTGATCAGGCCGCCGGCTTCGGCGTACCAGGTGCCCCAGGTGTGGAAGTATTCATTGGTCAGGATGCAGCCTTTTGGCCGGCCCGTGGTGCCAGAGGTGTAGAGCAGCGCAGCCTCGATGGTGCCGTCCGGGGTGCCGGCGCGCGGGCTTGGCCGGGGTGCCGGCAGGTGAGACGGGAAGTCCTCCAGCGTGACGGCGGGTATGTCCAGGCCCTGGCAGGCGGTCTGGACGTCATCCAGACGGGATCTGATCGCGACACAGAGACAGGCTTCGGAGTGTTCGAGGACGTATCGGGTTTCCTCGTGCCGGTAGTCGGGGTTGAGCGGGACGACGCTGCAGCCAAGCGCGTTCAGGGCGTAGTAGTGGAAGAGGAATTCGGGTCGTTGGTTGAACAGGAAGGCGACGCGGTGGCCAAGGCCATACCCGGCACGCGCGTAGGCATCCTTGCATGCGTCCGAAAGGGCGAGGGTTTCAGCCCAGGTGTAGGTGCGGCCGTTCGGGTGGTAGGCGCGCCCTGGCATGGGCGGGACACCGTATGCAATCTGGCCACCCCACCGCAGCACGGTGCGATGCAGCGTCTGGTACAGGGTGCCGTATTCCACGGGATCCATCGCCACCCTCCTCCCTGCGATTGTTGTTTCTCCGTGTCCTGTAAGGGGCAAGTTGATCCCGGTCCATGAACTGATCAAGCGGGGAACTGATCAAGCGGGAACGATCGGGCGAGTGGCGCGACGATCAGCCGGCGAAGCGGTCGCGATGGAACGTGACCAGTTCACTGATCGAGTCGATACTGTAGTCGGCCTTGGGATACTTGCGGATTTCGTCGGGGTCGAAGGCATAGTGGCCCTGACGGGGGAACACCGTGGTGACGCGGCTGCCCCAGCTTTGCTTCATCGCGTGCAGGATGCGCAGCTTATCGTCAATCATGACGTAGTGACGCGCGGGATAGAGGCGTTCAACGTCGTCGAGTGCCTGCTCCTTGTGCACATAGATCAGGACGTTGTCGTTGAACACATGCCAGAGGCCCGAACGCTCGACCTTGCGGGGCTGGAAGGCGGCGTCGCCGTCCGAGAGGATGACGGTGGGACCCCAGGCGGAGACATGGCGCACGGCCTCGAGCGCACCGGGATAGAGGCGGTCGCGGAACGGGTAATCCGCCAGCCAGTTGGCAATGCGCAGGACCTTGGGGTTGTGCAACTGCTCCAGCCGGTAGCGCTGCAGGGCGCCAAGGTAGTCGGCGTAGCCCAGGCTGGCGCGGAGGTCCTCGAACAAGGCCCAGTAGCGGTCGCGCGCCTCCTGGCCGTAGTTGGTGGCGAGGTGCTCGCTCAGGTCGCGCTGGATCCGGTCGTTGTCCAGCAGCGTGTTGTCCACATCGAACAGGAAGACGATGTCGTGCATGTATTCACCATGAAGCGTGTGATTCACGTTTTCCGACGCAGGCGCCTCGAACGATCACACGCTATGGCACGCGCACGCGCGCGGTGGCGATCACCTTGTCGAGTATGGCATCGATCTGCCGAGGGTCGTGCCACACAAGGCTGACGCCGATGACGGTGCAGGCGGAGCGGAAAGCGGGCGGCAGGCGGACCGCGTCCTTGGGGGTGGTGACCAGGATGGCCCCCTGCTGCCGCGCCAGCGCGGCGAGTTCGGCAAGCTCCGAGGGTACATAGGCATAGTGGTCGGGGAATGAGCGGGTGCCGACCACCTCGGCGCCGGCCAGGCGCAGCGCCGTGAAGAATTTGCTCGGGAAGGCGATGCCGGCGAACGCCACGACACGCTGGCCAACGAGGTCTCGGACCCCATCATCCTGCTGCAGCTCGGCACGCACGATGGGCAGGCCGGGCGGGAGCCGGGTGGCGGCGTTCCTGCGGTCGGGGCCGATCAGGATGGCGGCCTGGCAACGGGCGGCAGCGGCCGAGACCGGCTCGCGCAGCGGTCCCGCGGGCAGCAGGCGGTTGTTGCCGAAGCCCGTCGCGCCGTCGACCACCAGCAGGGAGCAGGTCTTCTCCAGCGTCGGGTTCTGCAGGCCGTCGTCCATCAGCAGGATGGTGGCACCGTCAGCCACGGCGGCACGGGCGCTGGCGGCGCGGTCGCCGCTGACCCAGGTAGGGGCAAGCTCGCGCAGCAGAAGGGCCTCGTCACCGACCTTCACGGCGGCATCGTCAGGCTGGACGCGGGTGGCGCCGTAGGAGACGCCGCCATAGCCGCGGAGCAGGATGTGCACCTGCTCGCCCCGTTGCTTCAGGCGCTGCGCGAGGTCAAGCACCAGCGTCGTCTTGCCAGCCCCGCCGACGGTGGCGTTGCCGCAGCAGATCACCGGAACGGGCGCGCGCCAGCCGGGGCGGGCGACGCGGCGGGCGGTGATGGCGGCGGTGATCGGTGTGAACGGCGCGAGCGCGTGCGCCAGCAGACCATTACGGGACCAGAATGCAGGGGCGCGCATGATCAGTGTCGGTCCGGCAGGGCCCGATCCGTCAAGGCTCGGTCCAGGAGAGCGAGGACAGCCCCGGCGGTGCGGGCGGCCAGGTCCTCATACCCGGCGAGCGCTCTGGCCGCACTGTCGCCAACCTGGCTGCGACGGTCAGGATTGGACAGCATCGTGGTGACGAAATCGGCGAGGGACCCCGCGTCGGTCACCCTGCTCAGCGCGCCGGCGCGCTGCAGCAGGGCGATGTGATCGGTGAAGTTGGCGGTGTGCGGGCCGACCGCGACAGCGCACCCGAGGCGCGCGGGCTCCAGCGGGTTCTGGCCGCCGCCGGGCGGGACGAGGCTGCGCCCGACCAGGGCAACCGGGGCAAGGCGGTACCAGAGCCCGAGTTCCCCCACGGTGTCGGCGACGAAGATGCCGGAGGTGGCAGGCGGGTTCTCACGGGCGGAGCGGCGGGGCGCATTCAGGCCCGCGGCGAGGGCGCGCCCTCGGTCGGGGTGGCGCGGGGCGATGATGGTCAGCAGGTCGGCATGGCGTTCCGCAAGGATGCGGTGGGCGGCGGCGGCAATCTCATCCTCGCCGGGATGGGTGCTGGCGGCGAGCCAGACGGGGCGCTCGCCCAGCAGGCGTCGCAGGCGGATGAGCTCCGGCCGGTCCACCGGCAGCGGCGGCGCGGCAAATTTCAGGTCGCCCGCATCCTCGACATCAGCGGCGCCAAGGGCACGCAGGCGGTCGGCATCCTGCGGCCCTCGGGCACGGATGGCGGTGAAGGCGCTCAGCACGTGGCGCGAGAGGGCCGGCACGCGGCGCCAACGGGCAAGACTGCGGTCGGACATGCGGGCGTTCAGCAACATCAGCGGGATGCCGCGCCGGCGGCAGAGGGCGAGCTGGTTCGGCCACAGCTCGGATTCGACGAAGCACGCGGCATCGGGGCGCCAGTGGGAGAGAAAGCGGCGCACCCAGGCGGGCACGTCCAGCGGCGCGAAGCGGTGCAGCACATGGCCGGTGAGGCCAAGCTCGGGGATACGGGATTCGAGCAGCACCTGGGAGGTGACGGTGCCGGTGGTCAGCAGCACGGTGGCGCGCGACCCCAGGGCCTGCAGGACCGGCAGGATGGAGACCGTCTCGCCGACGCTGGCGGCGTGCATCCAGATCAGCGTGCCGGCCGGGCGCGGCGTGGGGTCGATGCCGAACCGCTCATCCAGGCGTTCGGCGATCTCGCGACCCTTGGCGGCGCGGC
>DASQVN010000784.1:0-7149 GCA_035640755.1 Rhodopila sp. | reverse complement strand
ATGTGCGAGGCCCGGTCGAGCAGTGTTTCGGTGCGGGGGGAGAACCCCATGGGTGCGCCTCCTGGCAGCTTGCCGCGTAATCCGTTAGATAATCGCCATGGACGAAATCACCACGCAAGCCGAGGCTGTTCTCGGGGTCATCCGTTTCGATGCCAACGGGCTGGTGCCGGCGATCGCGCAGCAGCACGACAGCGGCGAGGTGCTGATGATGGCCTGGATGAATGCCGAGGCGGTGCGCGAGACGCTGACGACGTGCCGCGTCTGCTATTTCAGCCGCAGCCGGGGGACGTTGTGGCGCAAGGGCGAGACGTCGGGGCAGGTGCAGCATCTGGTCGAGCTGCGTGTTGACTGCGACGGCGACACGCTGCTGCTGCTGGTGGAGCAGGAGGGCGTTGCCTGCCACACCGGGCGGCGCAGTTGCTTCTTCCGCGCCTGGCGCGATGGTGCGCTGCACGAGATTGCGGCGCCGCTGATCGACCCCGGGAAGCTCTACGGCCATGGCTGAGGCAACACCGGTCGTGCTGTTGACCGGACTGCTGGACGTCAGCAGGCGGATTGTCATCACCGATGGGGTGGTTCGGGCCGCGATCGGAGCCGTGCCGCCAGATCAGCAGGCGGCGGGCAGCGACAGCAGCAGCATCGTCCCGGCGGTGGCGCTTTCCAGGGCGGCGATCTGACCGCCCATGGCCAGCGCGAGCCGCCGGCCGAGGATCAGGCCGGTGCCGATCATGCCGGAGGCCAATCCGTCGGCCTCGGCCGCGAGATCCTGGGCGAGGTCCGGGGCGAGGGCCAGGCGCAGAGCAGGGCCGACGTCATTCACCGCGGCGGTCACCAGGCCTGGCTTGCGGCCGAGAACGATCGATACCTGTCCGCCTGCCGGGGTAGCCAGGATGGCGTGGGTCAGCAGGTTGTCGATGATCCGGCGCGTCGCCCAGCCGTCGGCCTGCGCCAACATGGGCTCCCCGTGGTCGGGCGGCACGATGGTGATCTGGCGTTCCCGCGCGGCGATCTGTGCCTGGTCGGCTGCCTCCTGCCCGATGCTGCGCAGGTCGACCGGTTCGGCGTGGAACCGGCGCTCATCCAGTTCGCTCAGGTCGATGATGTTGTTGATGCTGTCGAGCAGGTGCTGTGCCCCGTTGCGCACCTGGCCCAGCGAGTCGCGCTGATCGGGCCGGCAGGTTGCCGCCATGAGGCTGAGGATGCTCAGCAGCTTGTAGAGCGGCGTACGCATCTCGTGGCTGAGGGTGGTCAGCACGTCTGACTTGGCGCGCTCTGCTGCTTCCAGGCGGCGCGCCTGTTCGGCGAGGCGGTCCTGCGTGTCGCGGGCGTACTGGATGAACACCGCGGTGGCGATGATTGCGATGACCGAGAGAATGCGGTTGCCGATCAGGTCCGGGACATTCGATGAGATGGGCGGAATGAAGGTCCCGACCAGTACCATCGCGATGGCAATCGCCGCCAGGGTCCAGACGCTGGAGCGTGACTTGTAGAACACCGCGGTTGCCACCATTGGCGTGTAGAAGAACCCGAAGGCCAGCAGGTTGGCACGGAGCAGGTCAACGACGAACACCAGGGCCGTTGCAGCATAGATCACTGGAACCAGCCGCCGTGCCGACCGGCGCATCAGCGTGGACGGCCCGGACGCCGGCGGCATCGCGGCGCGCAGGAAGGACGATGCATCATCCACGGTGTGTGACCTGGGAGCTGGAGATCCACTGCGTCAGCACGGTGACCCCTTCGCAGAAGTCGTCGATCGTCATGTCCTCATGCGGGTTGTGGCTGCCGTTGCGGTTGCGCACGAAGAGCATGCCCATCGGCACGCCGGCAGCTGCGAAGGCTGCCGCATCGTGCGAGGCCGGGCTGCCAAGGTGGAGGTACGCGATGTTTTGCGCGCGGGCTGCGTCTTCGAGCCCGGCGCGGATTGCCGGATCGACGGGACCGACTGCGGCGCTGGCGCGCGGGCCGAGGTGGAAGCGGACGCCGCGCCGCTGCTCGATACCGGCGATGATGCGGCGGACCTGCTCCTCCAGTTCGGTCAGCACGGCCGCGTCGTATGCGCGGATGTCGAGGCTGAAGTGGAACGATCCGGGGACGATGGTCAGGCCGTGCGCCGCGGCGTCGGTATGGAAGCGGCCGAGGGTGCAGGCCATAGGGACTCCAGCGGTCTCCTTCGCGGCCCAGAGGGAGTCGAGCGCGATAGCGAACTCGGCGCCTGCCATCGCGGCATCCCGGCGGAACCGGCGCGGCAGGCCGACGTGGTCATGGCTGCCCTCGATGCGCGCATCCGGGTAGCGGAAGTTGCCGGGAATCCCGGTGCAGACCGCGACCGGCTTGCCGGCCTCCACCAGGCTTGGCGCCTGCTCGATGTGCAGTTCGAGGTAGGCGTGCAGGCGGGCCGGGTCGAGGTAGTGCCGGCCGGCTGCCAGGGCCACGGGGTCGCCGCCGCAGGCCGCAATGTGGTCGGCGAGGGTGCGGCCGGTGTCGATCCGGCGGACGTCCAGCGCGCCCTCGGGCAGCGTGCCCAGGCTGCCGCGGCTGCCGATATATGAGACCTGGAACCAGACGCTTTCCTCGGCCCGGATGCCCATCACGGTGATGTCGCGGTCCGGCGTGATCCCCAGCGCCTGCAGCGCGCCGACGACGCCGAGGCCGGCCAGCACGCCGGCCGCGCCATCGAAATTGCCGCCGTGCGGCACGGAATCGAGGTGCGAACCGATGACCAGCCGGGGCAGCGAGCGGTCGCGGCCGGGCAGGGTCATGTAGAGGTTTGCTGCGGCGTCGCGGTCGATCTCCAGCCGCATCGCCTCGGCGGTGCGGGCGACGGTGGCATGCGCCCGCTGCTCTCCCTCACCATACGGGTCGCGGGTGATGCCGGGTTCATCGAGGCCGTCCTGCCGCAACTGATCGAACAGCGCCGAGAGGGCGGAGCGCCGGGAGAGGACGGCATCACGGATCGCGGACGGGGCAGGGGCAGGCAACAGGTTCCTCCTGTCTGGCCGAGGTAGTTTTGGACTTCGGCGGCACACATGATACCCGCTTACCCTTAATACGTCGGCAACATGCCGCCTATCCAAAATCGGACCGGAGGGACGCCACATGCCTGCCTGCCTCTGCTGCGCTTCCGTGGGTCTGCGGCGCCGGCGCCTGCTGGCTGCCGCTGCGCTGGCGGCCGTGACGCCTGGTCACATACAGCCCAGCTGGGCGCAGCCCGTTTCAGCCGGGCCTGCCGACCCGGCGCTGCTGGATGACCTGGTGGCCGCGAACCATATCCTGTACGACCAGGGGGTGCTCGACGGGTTCGGCCATGTCAGCGCCCGCCACGACAAGGACCCGTCGCGCTACCTGCTGTCACGCAGCATGGCGCCGGCGCTGGTCGGGCACGACGACATCATCGAGTACGACCTCGACAGCAATCCGGTCGATGCCCAGGGCCGAGCATCGTATCTGGAGCGGTATATTCAAGGCGAGATCTACAAGGTGCGTCCCGATGTGCGCGCCGTGGTGCACAGCCATTCGCCGTCGGTGATCCCGTTTGCCGATACCGGCGTGCCGCTGCGCCCGATGAATCATATCGCCGGGTTCCTGGGCACCGGCGCGCCGGTGTTTGAAATCCGGGATGCCGGCGGTCCGGCCACCGACATGCTGATCCGCAATGCGGAGTTGGGGCGGGCGCTGGCGGCCACACTGGGCGGCCACCAGGTCGTGCTGATGCGCGGGCATGGCTCGGTTGCCGCGGGGCAGTCGATCCGGCACGTGGTATTCCGCGCGGTCTACACCGAGGTCGATGCGCGCATGGAGGCCGAGGCGATTCGGCTGGGCACGCCGACGTTCCTGAACGCCGAGGAGGCCGCTGCGGCGATGAAGACCAATGATGCGCTGGTCGAGCGGCCGTGGGCGCTGTGGAAGCGGCACGTGATGGAGAAGGGGGGCTGACGGGGCGGGCGGGAGAGGGAGCCCGCCGCCTGATCAGGATGTGAGTGTCAGGATGTGAATGTGACTGGCAGTGCGCGGGCCGAGGGGTGGGAGGTCACCGCGATGTAGTTGGTTTCCAGGCCGCTGGTCGGAACCGCGTAGAGGTCGCCGGTGCCGGCGAACTTCAAGGCTGCGACCTGGGTGCCCTGCGCGTCGAACAGGCTGAGCATTCCCGTGGCGCGGTCGAACGTTTCGGATGCGGCACTCATGGCATTGAACAGGTCGACGCTTGCCTCGGCGCCGATGCGAGAGGCTTGCGGTGCCGAATCGGTGATGGTGCCGAGAAACGACATGCCGTTCGTAAGCTCCAGCGTGCCGCCGTCCAGGTTGACCGTGGTGCCGGTGCTGGTGGCGGACAGCCAGAGGCGCGAGTCCGCGCCGGTCAGGTGGATCGTGCCGCTGCCCTGGAGGTTCACGACGCTGAAATTGGCTACAGAGGTGCCATCGATCGTCATCGTGCTGTTCAGCGTATAATTGCTGATGCCGCGGTAGCCGGTGGCCACGAGGATGCCGCGGTGCGACAGGGTGGCTGGGCCGTTGAATGTGACCGCGCTGCCCGGCATCTCATTGAGCGAGAGGGTTGCGTGATCGACGGTCATGCTGTTCGTGGCCATTGCCCCGCCGGGCATCAGGTTGATCACCGCGAAGCCGGCCTGGGTGTCAGTTCCGGTGGCGGAAACGGCGTCCAGCGTGTCGCTGCCGGTGAACGTTGCCACCGGTTCCCCGGCCGCGCCATAGCCGGCAAAGTACAGGCTGTCATCTCCCGATCCGCCGCTGATCGTGGCGGACTGTCCGGTGTGCAGCACATAAGTTGTCATGTCGTGTCCTTTCCAAACCGGAAAACTCCGTGTGGCGGAGTAGCGCAGCCAGGGACGGCTCCGCGGTCACGAGCCGGAGATCATCCGCAACGAAACGGTTCCGTAATACGCTGTCATGCAGAACGGGTGGCAGGCCTGGACGGTTCGCGCAATTTTCAGACGGTGCGGCGTATTCCTGGACGGATCGGCCGAGGGATCGGCTGCGGCACGGCCGTGCCGCGGAAATTGGGCGCACGGCTTCGTGAAGGCGAAATCCGATGAAACGTGCCGTGCGGCCGGGGCGCCAGGCCCGATCGCGACATTCATGATGCCGCAGGCTGCCGGAACTGGCAGAGTTTCGCCATGCGCTGTTTGACGTTTTTCCGCCGATGCCGGGGCCGTCGTGGCAGGATCGGGCGGGTTGGGGCCTGCATAGTCTTGTTGCTTCTGCCGCTCACCGCCCAGGCGGGCTGCGAGGTGCAGGAAGCTGCCGCGGTGCCCCTGCGCGTGGCCGGCGATACGCCGCTGGTGACGGTCGAGGTCAACGGGCTGGCGGCGACCTTCATCCTCGATACCGGCGCCCAGCGCTCGGTCGTCAGTCCCGCCGCCACCCGGCGGCTTGGCATTGCACGTGACGCATGGATCGGCACCACCATCCGCGGCGTCGGCGGGATCGACCGCCGAGCGAATGCAGACCCGCGCAGCCTGAGCCTCGGGGGCCTGCGTCTGGTGCGCCGGACGCTGACCCATGATACCAGCCTGACCGTCGCGGAACTGCCGCGCGCGCAGCTCGGCGATCAGGTGATCGACGGGAATCTCGGCAACGATTTTCTCGCCAGCTTCGACCTTGACCTGGACATTCCGGATGGGCGCCTGACGCTGTACCACGTTGCGGGCTGCAGCGGGCGTTTCCTGCCGTGGACGGAACCTTATGCGGCGATCCCGGCCGAGATGCCGACGGCGCAGGCCGTGCTGGTGCCGGTTGTCCTGGATGGCGTGAGCCTGCGTGCGGTGCTGGACAGCGGCTCGGGGGCGAGTCTGCTGGCGGCGCCCGGCATGTATCGGATGGGGCTGCGTGACGCTGCGCTTGATGCTGATCCCGCGGTGCCGTTGCGCGGCTTCGGGCCGCGGGTGCTGACGATGCGGCAGCACCGCTTCGGCTCTCTGCAGGTTGGGCCGCAGCAGGTTCAGTCGCCCAGCCTCTGGGTCGCGCCGGTGCGGCTGGCGCCGATTGCGGACATGATCCTGGGTGCCGATTTCATGGCGCGCCGGCGGGTGTGGATTTCCTTTGCCTCGCAGCAGGTCTTTGTTGCGCGGGGGGCGGAACCCGAAGGGCGGTAAGGGCCGAGCACGGCAGATTGGGCGCTGCAGACCGGGGTGTAAATGCGTGATGCGCGGCTTCCGACGGGTCGGCCTACGACGGTCGCACGCTACCTGATCAGGTGCAGCCCGCGTGCCAGTTCCGCCGCCTGATGCCGGGTGGTCCGCACGGCGTTTCCCGCGGCTTCGCGTGCCTGCGCCAACCGGTAGCGGAGGCGGTGATACAGGCTGCCGGACTCGGACACGGAGGCGGTGCCGTCGGGAACCGTGTTGTCCGCCTCGGTTGCTGGGGCGCCGGACCAGTTGCGCAGGAACGGGACCTGGCTGGACGGTTCGACCAGCGTATTGCCGCGGACGGCGACGCGCTGCGCGTCACCGTAGACCAGGATCGCCCCCGGCCGCTCGACCGGCGCGGCGCCGACGGTGATGGTGTTGCCCTCGACCGTCACCACGCCGCCCTGCACACGGACCAGCGGGCTGGCGGCACTTCCGGCCTCGTCGCTCAACCGGTTGTCCTGCAGTTCGGTCGCCTGTGCCGAAGGTGCAATGAATCCGCCGCCGCGCGGGTGCTGGAATATGGAGTGCGCAATGTGCAACGTGTTGATCGCGCCGGCAGCGATGGCGCGCGGCTGGGGGGACTCGTGGCTGCCGATTTCATTGAAGCTGCATCCTTCGACGCGAAGGAAGCCGGCGGCGGCCGAGCTGATGATACCTGCCTGGTTGTTGGTGAAATGGCTGTCCTGAACGGTCAGGTCGCGGCCTTCGGCGCGGATGCCGGCGCCGTTGCCGTCCTCCACCCGGATGCGTGTGAAGGTAATGCCGCGGATCAGTACGCCGTCGCCCAGGACGATGAAGGCGGCCTTGCCGGCGCATGCCTTGTCGGTGATCACCACGCCGGGAGCGGATGCCGCGATGGTCAGCGCGCGGGCGCGCCATACAGCGCAGTCGTAGTATGTACCGGGCGCGATGGTGATGGTGTCGCCGTCGCGGGCGGCAGCGGCTGCTTCGCTTGGAACGGCGAAGGTGCGGCCGGGTCCAACCTCGATCGTGCGGGCGAGGG
>DASQVN010000783.1:0-5454 GCA_035640755.1 Rhodopila sp. | reverse complement strand
CCGCTGCTGAACTGGTCCTTCGCCGTCGTGCTGCTGACGGGCGTCTGGCTGTTCTTGCGCGACCCGATCGGCCTCGGGCTGCACACCATGTTCCTGCCCAAGCTGGTGCTGGTGCTGGCTGGCGCGCTGTATGTGCGCGCCATCCGCCTGCCCGCCGGTGTGCGCCTGCAGCGCTTCGCGCCGCGCGGTATGGCCTGCGTCGCCGTTGGGCTGCGGGTGGCTGCCTCCTCGCCGAGCGCGCCGGACCGCCGGCGCGGGACGGAACGGCGCGTTGGTCGCTGACCCCAATGCGGGCGGCGCTGCGCCAAGCGGCGGACGGTCTGCCCGGCGTCAGCACCGACACGATCGGCCGCGCCCGGCACGGTGCTGGGCTGAGTGGCAGGACAGCCGGACGTGGTGCGAGAGCGCCACGGTGGTGCGGCAGCGCAAGCGCGGCGGCTGGATCAGCGTCACCGACGCGGCCGCAAGACGGGGCTGATCGCGCGAGCTTGCACACCGGGGCTCGCCGTGGCCTGGCGATTGGGTGCGAAGACGAGATCGGCATCTGCTTCGCGCAGACCGCCCAGGCCTGGAACCCACAGCCCACCCCCTTCGTCTGGCACGGCAAGCGCCGGCAGCGACGGCGCAAATGGCGCGGTGACAGCTATCGTGTCGGCGGCTCGGCAGCACATGCCCAACCGCCGCTCTCAGTCCCCCAGAGCCGCTGTGATGAACGGCATAGCCCACGCCAAGTGACCCACTCGCTGGCCATTGAACTCCACGCCCGATGGGGAGAACCGGCGGTCCACCATGACATCGGCAACCCGCTGAGCCGGCAGCCAAATCCCAGGTTGACACGGCCCGAACCGCGGCTATAACGCAGCGCTCCGGCCGCCAGGGTGTGCACCACCCTTCGCGGCCCGCCGTGTTTAGAACGAAAGTCCGTTTCATGTTCGCTGTTATCCGCACCGGCGGCAAGCAGTACCGCGTCACCCCGAATGCGGTGCTGAAGGTCGAAAAGCTCGACGCCGAGGCCGGCGGCACCGTCACCTTTACCGATGTGCTGGCCGTCGGCGTCGATGGCAGCCTGACCCTGGGCGCGCCGACCGTCGCCGATGCCTCGGTGACCGCCACCGTCATTGCGCAGGACCGGTTGGACAAGGTCATCATCTTCAAGAAGCGCCGCCGGCAGAACAGCCGCCGCAAGAACGGCCACCGCCAGCATGTCACCGTGCTGCGCGTCGCCGGCATCAACGCCAACGGCCAGACCTACACCGTCCCGGCCCGAGCGGCCGCACGCGCCGGCGCCGAGACCCTGGACGAAAGCGGCGCCCCGGCACAGGCTGAAACCGTGGCCCCCGCCGCGCTGGATGCCGCGGAGTCCACGGGTGTCGTCTCAGGCGTCGATCCGGCCGCTGTCGAAACCACCCCTGACAACCAGGAGTAACCCGCCATGGCACACAAAAAGGCAGGCGGCTCGTCTCGCAACGGGCGCGATACGGAAGGCCGGCGCCTCGGCATCAAGAAGTTCGGCGGAGAGAAGGTCGTCGCCGGCAACATCCTGGTGCGCCAGCGCGGCACCAAGTGGCACCCGGGCCAGAATGTCGGCCTCGGCCGCGATCACACCATCTTTGCCCTGATCGACGGCACGGTGAAATTCGCCCGCAAGTCCGAGGGCAAGGTGCACATCTCCGTGGTGCCGCTGCCGGCCGCTGCAGAGTAGCGCCGGACCCTTCGCAGGACCATGTTGACGGGGGCCGGCATCAACCGGCCCCTTTCTGTTTTGCCCCACGGTAATCGCCCACGGTAGCCGCCATGAAATTCCTCGACCAGGCCAAGATCTATCTCCGCTCCGGTAGCGGCGGCGACGGCGTGGTCGCATTCCGGCGGGAAAAGTTCATCGAGTTCGGCGGACCGGACGGCGGTGACGGCGGCAAGGGCGGCGACATCGTCTTCGTCGCCGAGGGCAATCTGAACACGTTGATCGACTTCCGCTACACCCAGCATTTCCGCGCCGCCAAGGGCGGCAACGGGGCAGGGGCCGACCGCACCGGCGCCGGCGCCGCACCTGTGGTCATCAAGGTGCCTGTCGGCACGCAGATCCTGGCCGATGACCAGAAAACCCTGCTGGCCGATCTGGACACGCCCGGCAATCGTGTCACGCTGCTCCGCGGCGGCGACGGCGGCTTCGGCAACGCCCATTTCAAGAGCTCGACCAACCGCGCCCCGCGCAAGGCAACCAAGGGCTGGCCCGGCGAGGAACGCTGGGTCTGGCTGCGCCTCAAGCTGATCGCCGACGCCGGGCTGGTCGGCCTGCCGAATGCCGGCAAATCGACCTTCCTCTCGGTCGTATCCGCCGCACGCCCAAAGATCGCCGACTACCCCTTCACCACCCTGCACCCGCAACTCGGCGTGGTCCGCCTCTCCGCGGCCGAGGAATTCGTCCTCGCCGACATCCCCGGCCTGATCGAGGGCGCACATGAGGGCGCCGGCCTGGGCGACCGCTTCCTCGGCCATGTCGAGCGCTGCGCCGTCCTGCTGCACCTAGTGGACGGCGCCGCCGGCGACGTGGTGAAGGCCTGGCGCACCATCCGCGCCGAAATGGAGGCATACGGCGGCGGCCTGTCGCGGAAGCCCGAGATCATCGGCCTCAACAAATCCGACGCCATGACCCCGCGCGAGGCCTCCGCGCGTCTGGCCGCGCTGCGCAAGGCCTCCGGCCACCCCGTATTCCTGCTCTCGGGCGCCACCGGCCATGGCGTGCCGGAGGTGCTGCGCGCCCTGCAGAACACCATCCTCGCGGAACGGCGGGACCGGGCAGCGTGATCCCCTCGCTTGCCGCTGCCCAGCGCATCGTCGTCAAGATCGGCAGCGCGCTGGTCGTCGATCCGAAACATGCCGCACCGCGCGCCGCCTGGCTCGACAGCGTCGCCGCCGATATCCAGTCCCTGCGCTGCCGCGGCAAGGAGGTCATCGTCGTCTCCTCCGGCGCCATCGCACTCGCCCGCCGCAGCCTCGGCCTGACCCAGAAGCGCCTGCGGCTCGAGGAAAAGCAGGCCGCCGCCGCCGTCGGCCAGATCCGCCTGGCGCAGGCATGGACCCAGGCGCTGTCCGCCCGCAACCTGACTGCCGCGCAGCTTCTGCTGACCCTCGACGACACCGAGGACCGCCGCCGCTACCTCAACGCCCGCGCCACGCTGACAACCCTGCTCGGCCTCGGCTGCATTCCCGTCATCAACGAGAACGACACGGTCGCCACCACCGAAATCCGCTTTGGCGACAATGACCGGCTCGCCGCCCGGGTGGCCGAGATGATGCAGGCCGACCAGTTGATCCTGCTCTCCGACATCGACGGCCTCTACACCGCCGACCCGCGCCGCGACCCCGCCGCTGAACACATCCCCCTGGTCGAGGTCGTGACCCCTGAGATCGAGGCCATGGGCGGCGAACCACCGCCCGGCTACTCCTCAGGCGGCATGCGCACCAAGCTGGTTGCCGCCCGCATCGCCACCCAGGCCGGCTGCGCCATGGCCATCGCCGTCGGCCATGTCGAGCGTCCGCTCCTGGCGCTCGAGCAAGGCGCCCGCTGCACCTGGTTCCTCTCCGCGCCCGAGGGCCGCACCGCCCGCAAGCGCTGGATCGCCGGCTCGCTTGCCCCGCTTGGCACCCTGACCGTCGATGCCGGCGCCGCCCGCGCGCTGGCGAACGGCAGCTCCCTGCTCCCCGCCGGGGTCCGCGCCGTGGACGGCAGCTTCGATCGTGGCGACCCCGTCATGATCCTCGGCCCTGACGGCGAGATGCTCGCCCGCGGCCTCTCCGCGTACAATAGTACGGACGCCGAGCGCATCGCCGGGCACCGTTCGGATGAGATCGAACGCATCCTTGGGTGGCGCGGCCGCGATGAGATCGTCCACCGTGACGACCTCGTGCTGATCCAGCCGTAGGAACAACCGCATCCGCGCGCCGTCCCCTCCCGCCATCCTGGCCGGCGCAGCACTGAGGGCGGATGTCGGGCACGCGCGTTCACACACGGCGCCGGAGCCTACTGACTCACCGACACCCGGTGATACCCCCGCCCGTAGTAGATCAGCCCCTCATGCGCCGGCCCCGTGCGCACCGCCTCCACCGAGCAGAAGAACACGTCGTGCGTACCCACCGTGACAATCTGCGTGATCCGGCAGTCGAACACCACCACAGCCTGGTCCAGTACCGGCGCGCCGGTTACCAGCGTGTGCCACGTATAGCCGTCGAACCGTTCGTCCATCGTGTGCTGGGTCATGCCCGCGAAGATCGGCGACAGACCCTCCTGCGCCGGCGTCAGCGTGTTCACGCACAGCACCCCGTTCTCGATCATCGCCGGATACGAATCGTTCGAGCGGTTGGCGCACACCAGCAGGGTAGGGGGGCTGTCGGTCACGCTGGTCACTGCACTTGCGGTAAACCCGGCTCGCCCGGCAGGACCACCCGTGGTGATCACGTTCACCGCGGCGCCCAGGCGGGCCATGGCCTCGCGGTAAGCTTGCTTCTCGACAGGCACGGCACGTTTCCTCTTCAACCAGTTCTCAACAGTATGGGTCACACGGGATCGGCGCGCCAGATCGGCTCCCAGATCGGCTCCCAGATCGGCATGCATGCGGGGTCGCGACGAATTTTCGAATGCGTGCAGAAATCCCGCCGCCGGACCGCCGGTTCAGGCTACAATGCCGCAAGACGTTGCCGGACCACACCGGCAGTCACTCGTCCCAGTCCCTTATCCAAGCCCCCTGCCTCCAAACATGCATGTGCCGATGATGCCGCCCGCGCTTCCGCTCACCTTTCACCCCGCCGCCCGCCGTCCGGCGGCGTCTCGGAGCCGCCCCTGATGCGCCTGCCGGCCGCGCTGGTGCCGCTGCGCAGCGGCATCTTCCGCACTCTCTGGACCGCCAGCGTCATCGGCTGGCTCGGCACCTGGCTGCAGAACACCGGTGCCGGCTGGCTGATGACCTCGCTCGCGCCACAGCCGCTGATCGTCGCGATGGTCCAGGCGGCGACGATCATGCCGGTGTTCCTGCTCGCGCTGCCCGGCGGCGCGCTGGCCGACATCGTCGACCGCCGCATCTTTCTGATCGGCACCCAGATCTGGACCATCGCGGCCGCCACGCTGCTCGCCGTGCTGACCGTGCTCGGGGTCATGACCGCCAGCTGGCTGCTCGTGCTGACCTTCGCCATCGGCATCGGCTCCGCCCTCACCGCCCCGGCCTGGAGCGCCATCGTCCCCGAGCTTGTCCCGCGCGAGGACATGGTCCAGGCCATCGCGCTGAACGGCATCGGCTTCAACCTGACCCGCGCCGTCGGTCCCGCGCTCGCCGGTTTCCTCATCCTGATCGGCGGCTCCAGCCTCGCGTTCTCGATGTATGCGGTGTCGATCACCGCGGTGATCGGCGCGCTGTTCACCTGGAAGCGAAGCCGCCGCTTTACCGGCCTGCCGAGGGAGCA
>DASQVN010000782.1:0-3680 GCA_035640755.1 Rhodopila sp. | reverse complement strand
CCGTCCCAGGCTCGTCAACATCGTCGTGCCCTCCTCGCCTGGGCATCGCAACGCACCAAGCGGCCGCGCGTCACCCACGCAGTTTCCGCATATCGTTCCGGACTCGTGTGACCCAGGTAGGGTCGAGCCCGGCCATGACGGTTCACAACAGCCCGGGCATGACGGTTCGCAAGAGCCCGGCCACGACGGTTCGCAAGAGCCCGGGCATGACGGTTCACGAGACCGCGGCCATGACGGAGGTGAGCTCAGTAGGAGCGGGGCATGCCAAGGACGTGCTGGCCGACGTAGGCGAGGATCAGGTTGGTGGAGATCGGGGCGATCTGGTAGAGGCGGACCTCGCGCCATTTGCGCTCGATCTCGTATTCGCGGGCGTAGGCGAAGCCGCCGTGGGTTTGCATGGCGGTGTCGGCTGCCTTCCAGGCGGCCTCGGAGGCGAGCAGCTTGGCGATGTTGGCGTCGGCACCGCAGTCCTTGCCATCGTCGAACAATGCCGCGGCGCGCCGGCAGATCATATCCGCCGCCTCCAACTCGGCCCAGGCGCGGGCGATGGGGAACTGGACGGCCTGGTTCTTGCCGATCGGGGCGCCGAAGACGACGCGGTCGTTGGCGTACGCGGTGGCCTTCTTGATGAACCAGCGGCCGTCGCCGATCGCTTCACTGGCAACGAGGATGCGTTCGGCGTTCATGCCGTCGAGGATGTAGCGGAACCCCTTCCCTTCCTCGCCGATCAGGCCATCGGCCGGGATGCGGAAATTATCGAAGAAGACCTCGGTGGTGTTGTGGTTGATCATGGCCTTGATCGGCCGGACCTCCAGCCCCTTGCCGGTGTTCTTCTCGCGCATGTCGACCAGGAAGACGGAGAGGCCGTCGCTGCGCTTTTTCACCTGGTCGGCCGGCGTGGTGCGGGCGAGCAGGAGCATCATGTCGGAATGCAGCGCGCGGGAGGTCCAGACCTTCTGGCCGTTGATGACGTAGGAGTCGCCGTCGCGGACGGCGCGGGTCTTGAGCTGCGTGGTGTCGGAGCCGGTGGTGGGTTCGGTGACGCCGAAGGCCTGGAGGCGGAGGCGGCCGGCGGCGATCTCGGGCAGATAGCGGCGCTTCTGTTGCTCACTGCCGTGGCGGAGCAGCGTGCCCATGATGTACATCTGGGCGTGGCCCTGGCTGGCGACGCAGCCGCTGGCGTTGATTTCCTCGAGGATCACGGCGGCGGCGCGGAGTGGCAGGCCGGAACCGCCGTATTCCTCGGGGATCAGGGCGCCGAGGAAGCCGGACTTGGTGAGTTCCTCGACGAATTCGGTGGGGTAGGCTTCCTTGTCCTCGAGCGCGGACCAGTAGGCGCCGGGATAGCGGGCGCAGATTCTGCGCACGGATTCGCGCAGTTCGGGGTAGTCTTCGCCCAACGTAACGACGGTTTCTTCGGACATGGACGGTTCTCCTCTGGGTCGTGGGGGCGCACGCTGCCCAAGCATGGGCGGGCGGTCAAACTGGCATGGTTTGACGAGCAGATTCACGCTCCCGCACGTTCCGCGCTCCCGCGATATGCTCTAAACGCCGCGATCATGCGGATTTTGTTTGTCACCTCCAACCGTCTGGGCGACGCGGTGCTGTCGACGGGGCTGCTGGATCACCTGATCCGGACGCATCCGGAGGCGCGGATCACCGTCGTGTGCGGGCCGGTGGCGGAGGGGGTGTTCGAGCGGATGCCGAACCGGGCGCGCACGATCGTGCTGCGCAAGCAGCCCTGGGGACGACACTGGATGCCGTTATGGGCCACGGCGGCGGCGACGGTGTGGGACCTGGTGGTGGATATCCGCGGGTCGGCGCTGTCGTGGCTGGTGCCGACGCGGCGGCGGGCTGTGTTCCGGGGCGGGCGGGGGCCGAAGGTGGCGCAGCTTGCGGCGTTGCTGAGGCTCTCGCCGCCGCCGCTGCCGGTGGCGTGGACGGCGGAGGCGGACCGGCGGCGGGTGGCGGCGCTGGTGCCGGCGGGTGCGCCGCTGGTCGTGCTGGCGCCGACGGCGAACTGGGCGCCGAAGGTGTGGCCGGCGGAGCGATTCGCGGCAGCGTTCCGGGCCGTTGCCGGCGGGGTGCTGCCGGAAGCGCAGCCGGTGATCATCGGCGGGTCGGGAGAGGTGGAGCACGAGATGGCGGCGCCGCTGGTACGCCTGCTGCCGGGCGCGGCAGACCTGGTCGGGGCGCTGTCGCTGGCCGAGGTGGTGGCGCTGCTGGAGCGAAGCGCCCTGTTCATCGGCAATGATTCCGGGCTGATGCACCTGGCGGCGGCCTCCGGCACGCCGACGCTGGGTCTGTTCGGGCCGACCGACGCCGCTGTGTATGGTCCTTCAGGACGGTGCGCGACGGCGGTGGTGGCGCGGTCGATGGAGGGGATCAGCGTCGAGTCGGTCGTGACGGCGGTGGAGCGGCTGCTGCGGGGGGCACGAACGGGATGAAATTCCCCTGCCCTGTCGGGTCAGCCGTTCGTGAACTCAATACGGGTGCAGCCGAGCGTTGGAATCGATGTCGCCGATGTCATTCGAGGGGCGATGTGATCCGAGGAAGGAGCCGCTGATGGAGCCGTTGTCACGCCGCCGCATTCTCGCGGCCTCTGCCGCCAATGGGGCTATGGGTGGGGCCATGGGCGCCGCGACCGCTTTCGCCCAGGGCAGGCCGCAGGGGACTACCCCGGAGCCGGTCAGCGGCGACCGCGGTGCCAGCGACCCCGGGTCGCGTTATTCGGACGTGTCACTGACGCAATGGCTGGCGGTGATCCCGCCGGAGCCGATAAAGGATCATCTGCATCTTAACGACGCGGTGATGGCGAAACTGCAGAAGCAGATCGTCGGGGGCGGCGGCATTGCGACCAAGGCAGGCTGAGCGGCGCCATGGCGAGCGAGCATGAGACCGCCCCCCTGCCCCGCGGTGGGCTGGGGGCAAGCTGCGTTCACCTGTGCTGCGACATGCAGCGCATGTTCCTGGAGGATACCGACTGGCACACGCCATGGATGCCGCGCGTGCTGCCGATGGCAGTGCGGCTCGCGCGGGCGCATCCGGCACGGACGATCTTCACGCGGTTCATTCCGGCGCGGCGGCCCGGTGAGGGTCATGGGACGTGGCAGACGTACTACCGGCGCTGGGAGAGCATGACGATCGAGCGGCTTGGGGAGGAGATGGTCGAGCTGGTTCCGGAGTTGGTGGCGCTGGTGCCGCCGGCGGAAGTCATCGACAAGGTTGTATATTCGCCGTGGTTTGACGGGATGCTGCATCGCCGGCTGCAGGCGCGTTGTGTAGATACGGTCGTAGTATCCGGCAGCGAGACGGATGTCTGCGTGCTGGCGACGGTGCTCGGGGCCGTGGATCATGGATATCGGGTCGTTGTGGCCACCGATGCAATCTGCAGTTCGGCGGATGAGACGCATGACGCTTCGATCCGGCTGTATCACAGCCGGTATGGGCAACAGGTGGAGACGGCGACGGTCGGGCAAATACTGGCGAACTGGGTGGGGTGATGGTCACGGCGTTCTTGTCGTGTCGGGCGGTTTATGGGTTCTCGGGCGACAGCCATGGAAGTCGTGTATGGCGGCCCCATGTCCCCGGCCTTGAGCCGAGGATCGGCGGCCGCCATGACGCAGGCGGTGCACAGGGCCTGTGTGTTCCTCGCCGATCCGTTTCTATACAGTGTCTTA
>DASQVN010000781.1:0-9610 GCA_035640755.1 Rhodopila sp. | reverse complement strand
CAAGCAACGTTCCCCGTACGGGTGTCTTGGGTTCCTCCAGGATGTGGCATGGATGAGACACCGGACAGACAGGAGGCCGCAAACAAAAGGGGCGCCGAACGGCGCCCCTGATCACGGTCAACCCTGCGGCTGACGTTACTTGATGATGATTTCCACGCGGCGGTTCTGCGGCTCCCGCACGCCTGGGCCGGTCGGGACCAGCAGATGGGTCTCGCCGAAGCCCTGGATCGCGATGGCGTTCCTGGGCACGCCGTCCTTGACCAGTTCCGCGGCAACCGCCTCGGCGCGCCGCACCGACAGGCCCTGGTTGTAGCGCGGCGTGCCGGACGTATCGGTGTAGCCGTTCACCTCGATCCTCGTGTACTGGACCTTGGTGGAGTTGGCGGCGGCCTCGGCCACGATCTGGCGGGCGCGGTCCGTCAGGGTGGCCTTATCCCAGTCGAAGAACACCAGGTACGAGCGCGAGATCGGGGACGGCGGCACCGCCGTGGCGGCCGGAGCCGGCGGCGGCGGCGGGGCGGCGCCGAACGTATAGCGGACGCCGATCATGATCGTATGGTTGTAGTCACCGCCCAGGCGGATCTGCGCCGGGACGGTCCCTGGAACGCCCACGAGGGTCCCGGTCGCCTGATAATCGCGGGTGCCGACCAGGCCCATGAAGCGGTAATCGGCCGTGATGGCCAGCGACGGCGAGACCGGCAGGGCCGCACCGATGATGCCCTGGTACGCCAGGCTGCCGTTCGTCCCGGTCTTGCCGCGGATCACCCCACCCGGCCCGGCGACATAGACATTGCGGTCCTGCACCCACTGGTAACCGACACCGACGCCGACATACGGCGCGACATACGGCACCAGTCCGGTCAGGTCATACAGAACGTTGACCATCGGGCCGAACTTCTGCTCCTGCCCACCGACGCCGTTGCCATGGAACGTGTTGTAGCGATAGGCGCCTTCCACCTCGAGGCGCAGGCCATAGAGCGAGCCGCCGACATACACGTTGGCAGCGGGGCCGACCCGGGTCTCAAGCTTGCCGGAATCCGTCACCGTCGGCGCGAAGGTCCGAAGCTGCGCGTCCTCATCCTGCATGATGTTCACGCCGAGGCCAGCGCCGACATACAACCCCGTGAACGGAACACCCATGAAATTTTGCGCTTTCGCCGTCAGCGGCAGCGCGAGCATTGTCGCTGCCAGCGCAGCATTGCGGAACTTCATATGTTCTCTCCTTGCATGATCAACCGGGCGGCGGACAACCCAAACATGAACGATCGGATCGCCTTTTCGCTGGGACAACCATAGTTATCATTGCCGATCAACGCGAGAGGGTTGAGCTTCAATCAAGCCACACTGTGGCGGATAGGCAACATATTCGCAGACGAACATTCACGGAAGAGAGCAGGAGTCGAACCTGCCCGGGACCGCTTGGCAGCCCCCACCGGGTTTGAAGTCCGGCCGGCCCACCGGGACCGAGTCTCCTCCGCCCGCTGTTATGGGCGCGTCAGCCGAACTGGGCAATGAAGGCCGGTTCGTCGTCCTTTTCCAGGCACCGACAGTCCAGCAGCAACTGCCCGCGCGCGATCCGGCCGATCACTGGGCGCGGCAGACTGCGAAAGGATTTCGCAAGGCTTTCCAGACTATTAGCGGCCAAGCTCAGCGCGCAGGACGGCAACAGGTCAACCGGCAACGCACCCGACCCGATCTGGCTCTGGCAGGGCTGGAGCGTGACGGAGGCTCCCCCAGCCCACGCCGTCACGGCCGGCAGGACCCGTTCGGCCGTCGCCCGGATATCGCTCGCATGACGCGTCAGCAATCTGAGCGCGGGCAGGCGTAATGCGAGCCGATCGGGGTCACGGTACAGGCGCAGCACCACCTCCAACGCCGCGAGTCGCCCCTTGTCGAGCCGCAGTGCCCTTTTGAGAGGGTTACGATTGACCGCCGAAATCACGCCCTTATGACCCACAATGACGCCGGCCTGGGGGCCGCCCAGCAGCTTGTCGCCCGAGAAGGTCACGACATCGGCGCCGGCCTGCAGCGATTCGCGTGGGGTGGGTTCGTGCGGCAGGTTCCATTGCGCCAGGTCGATCAGGCTGCCGCTGCCCAGGTCCTCGATCAGTGGCAGGCCGGCGGCATGGGCGACGGCGGCGAGACGATCGGTCGGCACTGCGGCGGTGAACCCGACAATGGCGTAGTTGGACGGGTGCACGCGCATCAGCGCCGCCGTTTCGGGGCCGATCGCAGTCTCGTAGTCACGCGCGTGGGTGCGGTTCGTCGTACCGATTTCCCGCAGGACAGCGCCTGAGCGAGCCATGATGTCGGGCACCCGGAAGGCGCCGCCAATCTCGATCAGCTCGCCGCGGGAGACCGGGATTTCCCGGCCGCGGGCAAGTGTATTCAGCACCAGCAAAACCGCGGCGGCGTTGTTGTTGACCACGGTTGCCGCCTCGGCGCCGGTCAGTTCGCAGAGCAGGCAGCTGACATGGTCGTCGCGTTCGCCGCGGCGGCCGGTTTCCAGGTCGAACTCGAGCGTTGTGGCGCTGCGCATCGCCTCCGCTGCTGCCTCGGCCGCTTCGGGGGGCATCGGCGCTCGGCCAAGATTGGTGTGCAGCACGGTGCCGGTCAGGTTGAACACCGGGCGCTGGGATTGGGCGGCCCGGCGCGCCAGATGGTCGGCCGCGTGGTCGATGATCTGCGGGATCTCGGCACCGAAGCGCTGTTCGGCGCGAAACGCGGCGAGAATGCTCCGGATGGCGGCCAAGGTCTCAGCGCGGCCGAAGCGTGCGGCCAGGACCTCGGCTTCCGGGGTCCGCAACAGCGCGTCGACCGACGGGAACGGACTGGCGGCATCAACCATGGCCGGCGCAGGATAGGCGGGCCGGGAGGAAGGAGATAGCGGCACCATGGAGATTCCGACCCTGAGGACCGAGCGTCTGGTCCTGCGCGCGCTGCAGGCCGATGACTGGGATGACTATGCCGCGTTGAACGCCGATCCGCGCGTGCGGGACTGGCTGGGCGGCACGATCCTGACGCGGGAGGAAGCGTGGACGCAGATGGCGACCCTTCTGGGTCAGTGGATGCTGCGCGGCTACGGAACCTTTGCCGTGGAATACCGCGGCGGCCTGATGGGCCGGGTCGGGATCCTGCACCTGGGGGACTGGCCGGAACCGGAGCTCGCCTGGACGCTGGCCGCGCCGTTCTGGGGTCACGGGCTGGCGACCGAGGCCGCTGCCTGCGCCCGCACCTGGGCGTTCGCGACCTTCGGCTGGGACCGACTGGTCAGCTACATTCTGCCGAGCAACGCGCGGTCCCGCCGCGTGGCGGAGAAGCTGGGAGCCGCGATCGAGGGCCAGACGCTGCGCCGCAACATCCTGCACGACGTGTGGGTCCACCCAGCGCCGGGGCGCGGTGTCGTGGTGTAATGCGCCCCTACCCTGCCCCGGTCAGCGCCGCCTCCACGGCGGCAGCGATGGCGAACAGGCGTTTGTCGCCCATTGTCTCGCCGGTCAGCATCAGGCCGACGGGCGCCTCGCCGGGGTGATGGCAGGGCAGCGAGATCGCGCATCGGTCGAAGAAATTGCCGAGCGCGGTGTTGCGCAGGATCAGCATGTTCTGGCTGTTGTATGCGCGCTCATCCTCGAGGTCCGCAATGCGGGGAGCGATGATGGGGGTGGTGGGCATGACAACCGCATCAAAGCCGGCGGTTTCCCGATCGAAGTCGGCGATCAGGCGGCGGCGCGCGTTCACCAGGTCGACGTAGTCGGCCGCGCTCATGTGCTCGCCGCGCGCTATACGGACGCGGATTCGGGGATCGTACCGGTCCCCTTGCGCGGCGAGCAGGCGGCGATGCCAGGCAAACGCTTCCGACGCCGCGAAACCGCCCTTCGCGTTTACCACCGGCACCTCATCGAACGCTGCGAAGCGGGTGCGGCTGATCCGGGCGCCCGCGACCGACAGCACGGACAGGGCGCGGTCGAAGGCGCCGGCGACCGTCGCGTCCATCCCGTCCAGCACCATGTTCGTAGGCGCAGCGAGGCGCAGCCCGGCGAGCGGCATGCTGGCGGGTGGCATCTGGGCGAGCGGCTCGGGCGCTTCGCCGGCCAGGATCGCGTCGATCGCCACGCAGCAGGCAACACTGGGCGCCAGCGGACCCACGGAGTCGAGGGATGGCGCCAAGGGCAGCACCCCCTCAATCGGCACGCGGCGGGCGGTGGGCTTGTAGCCGACAACGCCGCAGAACGCCGCAGGAATGCGGCAGGAGCCGCCGGTATCGGTGCCCAGGCCGGCTGCCGCCATGCCATCAGCGACAGCGACGGCAGTGCCGGAAGAGCTGCCGCCCGGAATGCGCCGCGACGCACGGTCCCACGGGCTGGTCGGCGTGCCGTAATGCGGGTTGATGCCGAGGCCGGAGAAGGCGAACTCGGTCATGTTGACCCGGCCCATAGGTATGAACCCCGCCGCCAGCATGCGCACGATCACGGGGGCACTGGCGCCGGCGGGCGGCGCGTCGGCCAGCACCACCGAACCCGCCGGGGTCGATTCACCTGCGATGTCGAACAGGTCCTTCACCGCCAGCGGAATGCCCGCATAGCGGCCCGGACTGCGGCCGGCCTTGCGCAGCATATCGACGGCGTCCGCCATTGCGCGCGCCGGTTCCGCGTGGACCTTGATGAACGCGCGCGCACCCTCACCGTTTGGATCGGCGATGCGCGCCAGCGACTCCTCGACCAACCCGCGGCTTGCGATGCGGCCCTCGGCCAGCCCCCTGGCGAGTTCGTCGATCCTGCGCATGATGCCTCCAATCCGAATCAGAAGGAGCATGCCATGACTGATACGCCTGCCAAGCCGGTCCTGCTGACCGGCGCCTCCGGTGCGCTGGGGCGCATGCTGGCGACGTCATTGGGCGGGCTCGGATGGAAACTGGTGATGACCGACATCAGGCCGTTTCCGGACCCGATCCCGGACGGTGCGCGATTTGTCCAGGCTGACCTGCAGGACGGGGTGACGATGTTGCGCCTGGCCGAGGGCTGCGGCGCCATCATCCACATGGGCGGCGTGTCCGTGGAGCGGCCGTTCGAGGAAGTCATCGGCCCCAACATCCGCGGCCTCTATCACATCTACGAGGCCGCTCGGCGGGAGAAGGCGCGGGTCATCTTCGCGTCCTCCAACCATTCGATCGGGTTTCACGAGCGTAGCGAGAGCATTGGCGCTGACACACAGTTCCTGCCTGACGGATACTACGGGCTGTCGAAGGCGTATGGCGAACTGATGGGCCGGATGTACTGGTTCAAGCACGGGGTGGAGAGCGTCAACATCCGCATCGGATCGGCGACGCCCGAGCCGGTGAATGCGCGGATGCTTGCGACCTGGATGTCGTATCCGGACCTGTCGCGCCTGGTCGAGCGGTGCGTGCTGACACCGAAGGTGGGATGCGCCGTTGTCTGGGGCGCCTCGAAGAACGCCCGCATGACCTGGTGGCGCGACGACGCGCGGGGGGCGCTGGGCTGGGCACCGCAGGACAGCGCGGATTCCTACACCGCACAGCTCTCCGGCGTGGTCAGCGGCGACCCAATCGAGGAACGCTACATGGGCGGCGCGTATTGCTCGATCGACTACACGCGCGGCGAACCCGCGCCGCAGGGACTTTTCCAGGGAGGCAAGAATGGCTGAGGGCACGCTGTATATCGGCAACCGTCGGTATTCATCCTGGTCGATGCGCGGCTGGCTGGCGGTGCGGCTGGCCGGGCTGGATGTCGAGGTTGTGCAGATCCCGTTCACCCGGCCGGGCATCACCAAGGCGATCGCCGACCTGTCGCCAAACGGTCTGGTTCCATACCTCGAGCATCAGGGTGCGCGGGTGTGGGAGTCGCTGTCGATCTGCGACTACTGCGCCGAGATCGCACCGACGCTATGGCCCGCGGACCGTATCGCACGGGCGCATGCACGGTCGATCGCGGCGGAGATGCACGCAGGGTTCCGGGAGCTGCGGGCGCACATGTGGATGAACCTGGGGCGCGACTTCGCCGGCAAGGGCCGCACGGCGGGGGCGCTGGCCGATCTGGCGCGGATCGACGCGATCTTCTCGGAAACGCGGCTGAAATACGGCACCGGCGGGCCGTTCCTGTTCGGGCCGACGTTCGGCGCGGCGGATGCGATGTTCGCGCCGGTGGTGACACGGATCCTGACGTGGAAGCCGGTGGTTTCGAGTGAAACATCGGCATACTGCGCCGCCGTGCGCGAGCACGCGTTGGTGGCGGAGTGGTATGAGGAGGCAGCGCGGGAGCCGACGGAATGGCTGATCGACGAGTATGAGCGGGAGTCGGAGTAGGAACGTTGCCGATCAGCCATGTATGCGTCAGGATGAGCTGCGGACAGGAGAAGCGCTTCGTCGACGCGCCGTGCCCTCTCCGTCATGGCCGCACTTGATCCGGCCATCCACACACCGCCGTCGAAGCGCAGATGGCCGGATCAAGTCCGGCCATGACGGGTACGCAGTATCGGCAGCAACCAATCCTTCCTCAGGCCGCTTATCCTGACGCCTATGTTGGTTCACCCCCGCTGATACCTACCGCACGAACTTCCAGTCGAACGCCGTCCCCCTCGGCTCGATCAACCCGACGGTCGGGTTCGGGAAGTGGATCGGCAGGATGAACGTGCCGGTCCCAGCAATCTCGCTGAAGAAGCGCCGCCGCGACGCGATCCCCTGCTTCGCGTCCCAGTCGAAGATCGTGTACCAATCCGGTTCCCGTACTTGTAGCGCGTGGTGCATCAGGTCGCCGGTGACCACCGCGCGCTGACCGCCTGACTTGATGTTGACGCAGCAGTGGCATGGCGCGTGGCCCGGGGTCGGGGTCAGCCAGATCGTGTCGTCCAGCGCGTAGTCGTCATCGACCAGCAGCGCCTGGCCGGCTTCCACGATCGGCAGGCAGTTAAAGCGCCAGACATCGCCCGGCGGATTGTCGCCACGCTTCGTTGCTTCCTCCCAGGCCGCGTATTCGCGCTTGTGGAAGACATATTTCGCCCGGGGAAAGGTGGGCACCCAGCGGCCATCGCGCAGCACCGTGTTCCAGCCGCAGTGGTCGATGTGCAGGTGGGTGCAGAAGACGTAGTCGATGCCCTCATAGGTCAGGCCGGCCGCCTTGAATTCATCGACCCAGCGTTGCTTCGGAAAATCCATCGGCGCCGGGTAGCCCTTGTCGTCGCCGGTGCAGGTATCCACCAAGATCGTGTGCTTCGGGGTGCGCACGACAAAGGTCTGATACGTGATCACCATCATCCCCGTCGCGCGGTCCAGCACCACGAGATCGAGGGTCTCCAGATGCCTTTCAGCCACGGCCGCGTCATAGGCAGGGAACATGGCTTCCGGTTTGCGCCAGGGTCCGTCACGCTCGATGAGCGAGGTGATGGTGACGTCGCCGATCTTCAGTTGCTGCATCGGACCGCTCCCTCAGATGTCCGGGCGATAGAAGCGCGTCGCGGTGCCGCTGAACAGGGCGGCCTTCTCACCCGCGCTGGCGCCGGCGGTCAGCAGCTTGCACGCGTTCCAGTAGGCCGCGTAGCTGTAGGATCCCTTGTCCACCGGGAAGTTGCTCTCGAACATGCAGCGCGACGGGCCGAACGCCTCTATGCAAGTCTCGATGTAGGGTTTCCAGGCGGCGGCGAGGTCGTTTGACGATGGCGGGTCCGCCTTCTCATGGAAGTCCCAGCCGTTGATCCGCATCGCGAGCCCGCCGAGCTTCACGACGACGTTGGGGCAGGTGGCGAGCTCGCGGATGGAGCGGGACCATTCGCGGAAGATCTCGTCGCGCCGCCCGGCATAGGAGCCGATCGCCAGCGGGCCGCCGACATGATCCAGGCAGATCTGCGTGCCGGGAAAGGCGCGGGCGAGGTGGGCCAGCTCGTTGATCTGCGGATGATACAGCCAGGCATCGAACGACAGGTTCAGGGGCGCGAGGCAGGCGAAGCCCTGGCGGAAGCTTTCGTCATACATCAGCCGTGGCGGCAGAGCGTAGGCGGGGTTCATCAGGCTCGGGTCGGCATCCCAGGCGGTGATATGGCGGATGCCGCGGAACCGGTCGCCGCCGGCGCGGATATGCGCCTCCAGTACCTCGTGCGCCTGCCGGCCGAGACGCAGATCGACGTGCCCGACAATGCCGGCGCAGATCTTCGCGGGGCCGTAGCCGCCGGACGCGCTCATGGCAGCGACGCCGTTGACGAACTCGGTCTCGCCGACCGGACGGAACGCCTCGGGGCCGCTGGCGCGATGCATCGACCGGCACTGGACGAAGACGGTGGCGATGATGTTGTGGCCACTGTTGAGGTCGGCCAGCAGGTCGGGAAGCATGTAGACCCAGCCCGGACGCTCCCACAAATGGTGGTGGGGATCGACGATCGGCAGCTCGGGTTCCAGGATGGATTCGGTGCGGCGGGCGAGCCAGTCGTTGCGGACGGGCAGGTAGGGGCTACTGGCTGTGCTGGTGCTGCTCATGGTGTCGTTTCCTCCTGGGGTGGGTAGTGTTCTCCGGGGTGGGGGTGGATGCCAAGGGGGGCCGTGGCTCCGGCTTCGGTGGTTGAGGCGTGGGGCTTTCACCACGGAGGGCGCAAAGGGGGCGGAGGACCACGGAAAGCGCTTGCGGAACGATTCCAATGCGAGAAGTACGTCGTTTCTGTTGAATTACAGACTGACCAATTCGCCGACGGTGACCGGCTTCGTCGGAAACCGCGTGCGCAACGGCTCCACAGCCGAAACGGGCACGCCTCGCGCCTCGGCCAGCACTTCGATCGCCACGGGCCCGCACATGCGGCTTTGGCAAGGCCCCATCCCGCAGCGTGTGTAGGCCTTCAATTGGTTCATGCCCTGACAGCCGGCGCGGGCGGCCTGGCGAACAGCGCCGGCTGTCACCTCCTCACACCGGCAGACGAGGGTTGCATCATCCACGCGCATCGGGCGGGGCGCGAACAATGTGTCCAGGAGCGGGCGTACGGCGAGGCGCCGGGCGCGTTCGGCGCGCAGGGGCGCGACCCGCGGCCTGGTATCCTCACGCAGGCCCAGGACGGCGATGCGGCCGGACAGCACTGCGGCCATGGCGCCGCCGATGCCGGCACCGTCGCCGGCGACCAGCACATCGGGCACCGTGGTTGCGCCCCATTCGTCGGTGACAGGCTGCCAGCAGCGCTGCGCCTGGTTCCAGATATGGGCGCAGCCCAGGGCGCGGGTCATCTGCACCGACGGAATCACGCCGTCATGCAGCAGCAACTGCTCGGCTTCTTCCTCCTGCCAGCCGGCGGTGGTGCGGAACGCGATGCGGCGCAGCACATCGTCGCCTTCGGCCCGGACGTCGGATGCCGCGATCCAACGGACCCCGGCGCGGGACAGGAGGTGCCGCCATGTCAGGCCGCGCTGGATATCGGGCCACGCCGCGCGGTTCAGGTGCTGTAGCGCCCGCAGCGGGGCGAACCCGTCGGACAGGTCGATCACCCCGGCGATCCGACCGCCGGCCTCCAGCGCCTGCAACGCATAGAGCAGCAGCAGAGGGCCCTGCCCCGCCAGCCAGACGTGTCCCCGCGGCACCAGGCCGCCGGTCTTCAATGCGATCTGCGCAGCGCCGACCGTCATCAC
>DASQVN010000780.1:0-2140 GCA_035640755.1 Rhodopila sp. | reverse complement strand
GGGTGCCGCCGCCACCATGGTCTCCACCGCATCCCGCATTTCGGGAAAGGTCAGCATGTCCATATCGGGCATCGCCAGCCGCGCCGCGTGGATGGACGACCCCGAGGCAAAGCCGATCCGGAACCCGGCTTCCTCGACAAGGCGGGCGGCAAGGCCGTCCCCGCAGCCAGGCACCACCTGAATGCCCGGTTCGTTCAGCAATGCCTGCATCGCGGCGGCCTGTGGTCGCATCGGCTTCTCCCCTCCTGGCGCGTATTCGTCCGAGGCAGCCACGCGGCAGTGCGTGGCGCTGTGCCCGGACAAAAATCTGTCGCATGCCCTGCGTCAGGCGACCTGGCTCTCCGGCGTCGGATGGATCCAGCCGATATGCCCGTCAGAACGTCGGTAAACCACGTTCAGCACGCCGTTGGCGCTGTTGCGGAACATCAGCACGGGCTGATCCGCCAGATCCATCCGCATCACCGCCTCACTGACCGACAGCATTGCCAGCTCGGTCTGCGTTTCGGCAATCACCGTCGCAAATACCTCATCCGCCGTCCGCATATCTGGTGTCTCATCGTCAGTCTCACTCGTCTCCTGCTGCAGGATGACCTGCCGCGCGGATTCGGGGCGCGCCCGTTGCGCAAGGTCGCGGGCGTGGTCGTTCACCCGACGGCGATAGCGGCGCAGGCGCTTGGCCAGACGATCCGCCGCCCCGTCGAACGCGACGTTGGCGTCGGCCGCCTCGCCCTCGGCACGCAGCCGCAATCCGCGGCCAGCATGCAGATTGATATCACAGCCAAAGAAACTCCGGGCTCGGCTGAACGTCACGTGAGCTTCCAACGCATGATCAAAGTATTTGCTGGCAATCGCCTCCAGTTGCGTGGCCACACGTGTGCGCAACGCGTCCGAAAGCTCGACCTGCTTGCCGGAAACGGTGATCTGCATCGCTCTCTCCCGACCCGAGGTGAATGGATGCCAGCCCGCCGGAGGCGCCTGTTGCGGCATCCAGCGGCATTTGGGCACGGGCCCGCTACGGCTGTCCACCCTGTATTATTACGGAGTCAGGCGGGCACCATCTTCTCCCGCCGCCGTTGTACGGAATTTGGAATTCGCAGCGCTTCCCGATACTTCGCGACCGTACGCCGTGCGATATCGATCCCCTCGCGCCGCAGCACCAGGACGATCGCATCATCGGACAGAATGTCGTCGGCCGGTTCGGCGTCGATCAGCCCCCGGATGCGGTACCGCACCGCCTCCGCGCTGTGCGTATCGCCGGCATGGGTGCCGTGGATCGCGGTGGTGAAGAAGTACTTCAGCTCGAACGTGCCGCGCGGGGTGGCGATGTACTTGTTCGCCGTAACCCGGCTGACCGTGCTCTCGTGCAATTCCACCGCCTCGGCGATGTCGCGCAGGATCAAGGGACGCAGATAGGCCACGCCCATGCGCAGGAACCCGTCCTGCTGGCGGATGATCTCGGCCGCGACCTTCAGGATGGTGTGCGCCCGCTGCTGCAGTGATCGCGCCAGCCAGTTCGCATTGGCCAGGCGCTCCGCCAGGAACACCTTGTCTTCCTTTCGGGCATTTGGCGCGATGCGCGCGTAGAACCGCTCATTCACCAGCACCCGCGGCATGGTGTCGGGGTTCAGCTCGACAATCCAGCTTCCATCATTGCCCTGGCGTATCAGCAGGTCCGGTACCACCGCCTGCACCGGTGCCGCATCATAGTTCGTGCCTGGCTTCGGATCGAGCGCGCGGACCTCGGCGATCATCTCCGTCAGGTCCTCGGCATCGACACCGCAGACCGCCATCAGCCGCTTCACGTCACGCTTCGCCAGCAGGTCCAGATTGTCCAATAGGGCCTGCATGGCCGGATCCAGCCGGTTCTTCTCAGCCAGCTGTGCCGCCAGGCATTCCTTCAGGTCACGGGCGAACAGTCCGACCGGATCGAAGCGCATCATGCGCGCGCGGACTGCCTCCACCCGCTCGAGCGGCAGGTTCATCGCGTCCGCGACGGCCAGCGGCTCCGCTGTCAGCCGCCCGGCCGGGCAGAGCAAGGCGATCAGGTGGGCACCGATCATCCGGTCCACCGGGTCGCCTAAGGTCAGGCGCAACTGCTCGCCCAGGTGCTCCCGCAGTGAAGGTTCCTCGGTGGCGAAGT
>DASQVN010000779.1:0-7683 GCA_035640755.1 Rhodopila sp. | reverse complement strand
CGACATGACCGGCAAGCAGTGCTCGCCCTACGGCATCCACTGGTCCTACGACACCTACGCCCTGGCGCACGGCACCGGCAACGCGCTGACCAAGAGCGGCGGCGACTCCTGGTTCTTCATCACCGCCGACTACGCCTTCGGCTACGCGCTGGAGCGTGACACGATGAACGCCGTCACCGCCGCCGGCGGCAAGGTCCTCGGCTCGGTCCGCGCGCCCCTCGGCACCGCCGACTTCTCTTCCTACTTGGTGCAGGCGCAGTCCTCAGGCGCCAAAGTGATCGGCCTCGCCAACGCCGGCACCGATACGCAGAACTGCCTCAAACAGGCGGCCGAGTTCGGGCTGACCCGCTCCGGCGTCCGGCTCGCCACCCTACTGATGCAGATCAGCGACGTGAACTCCCTCGGCCAGAAGGTCTGTGAGGGCCTGGCCTACACCGACAGCTTCTACTGGGACATGACCGACAAGACCCGCGCCTGGTCGAAGCGCTGGGCCGAGAAGCTGAACGCCAACCGCGTGCCCGGCCTGCTGCACGCCGGCAGCTACGCCGCCGCATTCCACTGGCTGAAGGCCGTCAAGGCCGCCGGCACCACCGATGCCGACGCGGTTGTCGCCAAGATGAAGGAAACCCCGGTCAACGACTTCTACAACACCAACGTCAAGGTGCGTCAGGACGGCCGGGTCATGCATGTGATGTATCTCTGGCAGGTCAAGGCGCCGTCGGAATCCAAATACCCATTCGACTACTGCAAGCTGGTCACCACCATCCCGCCCGACGATGCCTGGCGTCCCCTCTCCGAAGGCGGCTGCCCCCTGATCAAGATGTAGCAGCTCGGCATCAGCCCGAACATGACCACCGGAGCTGCCGCCAGCGTTGCCTCTCCGTCATGGCCGGGCCATGTCCTCGGGCTCGACCCGAGGATCACCCGGCCATCCACCCCAGGCCGTGCCGCAACCCATTACGCCATCCCCGTCAGCACCGACGGTACGACCCCACCGGGGCCAACGGCCCCGCGCCGGGGCTGCTGTGCAATGCCCGCGCCGGCGGCATGGCAGCGCGGAGCGAGCAGAACGCGGCAATCAGCAGGAACGCCATCCCCAGCATATCGCGCGGCCCGACGTGTTCGCCCACGACGAGCACCCCCAGCACGACGGCGATGACCGGGGAGACATAGGCGTAGCTGCCGGCCCGCGCCGGCCCCCAGGCTGCGATCAGCCGCAGATAGCCGGTGAACGCCACGAGCGATCCGAGCATGACCAGGAACAGCCACCCGCCCCAGGCGGCACCTGTCCACTGAAACCGTGCCGCGGCCACCGCCCCCGGTTCGAACACCAGCGGGCCCGCGGTCAGCGCCAGGCCACCCGGTAGCATGGTCAGCCCAGCCATATAGCTCGCCCCCATCGTCTGGGCCATCGGCCGCGCGATGACCGAGCCCAGGCTGTACACGACCGCGCTGAACACGATCGCCCCTGCCCCCAGCAGCCCGAGACGATCGGTCGGCACCACGATCTGCGGCCCAAACAGGACAGCCAGGCCCACGAAGCCGCAGCCCAGCGCCGCGGCGCGGGTGCCGCTCCATTGCTCCTCTCCCAGAAGAATGCCGAACCCAACCAGGCTGACCGGCATCAGCGCCAGGTCCAGCACGGCGGTCAGCCCGGAGGGGACGTACTGGATCGCCCAGAACAATGGACCATAGGTCAGCACAACCATCACGATCTGCAGCACGAGCAACCGGCCGATCTCACCCCGGGCAAGGCGCCGGATCTCGCCGCGCACCCAGCCATGCAGGAGCATCGCCGCCCCCGCCGCCACAAAGCGCGTTCCGCCGAAGAACACGGGCGGGACCGAGGCCACCCCGAATTTCATGGCGAGCCAGGTCGACCCCCAGATCAGGCACATCAATGCGAACAGACCGAACATCATACACCCCGCTGTAACGCCTTTGGCAAATTATACGCGTTACACAGGCCGGGGTTGCGGGTACCCGTGCGCAGCACAAGATGGCCTGATATGGCGGACCGGACGGTTGCGACGCTGAAGCTGTTCGGCGGGCACGTGGCGCTGGATTTCACCAACACGGTGGATTCGCGCGGCCCGAGATGGGGACCGGACACGCTCCGCTCCTACGCCGACTTGCTGGACTGGGGGATACGCCTGGGCGTCATCACTGTCGCCGACGCTGCGCCCCTGCGCCACACACCCGATGCGCCCGCTCGCTTGGCCCTGGGCCGAGCGGTGAGGCTGCGGGAAGTCATCTACCGTGTTTTCGCGGAGAGGCCGGCGCCTCCCGCAGACCTGGAACGTCTGCAGCAGGAGGTGCTGTGGGCACAGGCCGCCCGCGTGCTGGCAGCGCAACCGGACAGCTACACCTGGGCCTGGCAGGCGCCGGACCCGGATACGATCTCCCGGCGCATTGCCATTGCCGCTGCCGACCTGCTGACCTCCCCGGCGCTTCAGCGGGTCCACGTCTGCCCGGGGGAGAATTGCGGCTGGCTGTTCCTGGATACGTCCCGTTCCGGCCGTCGCGTCTGGTGCAGCGAGGAAACCTGCGGCACCCGCAACCGCGTGCGGCGATGGCGGGCGCGCAAGGGCCAGGCACACTGATGCGGCCACAGCCCCCTTTCCACGCAGCGCACGGACGCTCATGATCGCGCCGCAGCATCTTCCGTGAGGTGATCCCGATGGACCCGATCATCAAGGAACTGGCCAAGGCCGCCGGACTGGAGAAAGCCCTGGCGGAATTCCCCGATGATGTCGCCGCGGCGGCGGAACAGGCGATGAAGAACACCCACGGCATCCAGGTGCCCACCGACCCGGCCGCCGAACCATGGCCGCCAATGCAGCCGGGATCATCGCTGTGACCGCGCCCCACTGGCTGTCCGCGGCCGAGACCGCGCAGGCCTTCGCCGCAAAAACCCTCTCGCCCGTCGAACTCATGACCGCGCTGCTGGCGCGGATCGAGACCCTGGACCCCAGGCTCAACGCCTTCATCCGCCTGGACGCCGAGGCCGCCATGCGCGCCGCGCGCGAAGCCGAGGCCGAGATCGCCGCTGGCCGCCGCCGCGGCCCATTGCACGGCATCCCGGTCGGCATCAAGGATATCATCGACGTCGCCGGCCTGCCGACCACCTGCCACTCGAAGATCCTGCTCGACAACATCGCGAAAACCGACGCGGCCGTGATCGGCAGGCTGCGCCAGGCTGGTGCGATCATCATCGGCAAGCTCTCGACGCACGAGTTCGCCATCGGCGGCCCCAGCTTCGACCTGCCGTTCCCGCCCGCGCGCAACCCCTGGAACCGCGGCCACCACCCGGGCGGATCATCCTCCGGCTCGGGCGCCGGCGTCGCCGCCGGCCTGTTCCCCCTGGCGCTGGGCAGCGACACCGGCGGCTCGGTCCGCAATCCCGCCAGCGCCTGCGGCATCGTCGGCCTGAAGCCGACCTACGGCCTCGTCTCCCGCCGCGGCGTCTTCCCGCTCTCGTTCACGCTGGACCACGTCGGCCCGCTGACCCGCACGGTGCGCGACAACGCCCTGCTGCTCGATGCCATCGCCGGCTACGACCCCGCCGATCCCGGCAGCGCCGCCACCTCCCGCCACGATTTCACCCGCCTACTCGACCCCCGCCTGCTCGATCGCAGCATAAGCGGCCTGCGCATCGGCTTCGTCCGGCATTTCCACGAGCGTGACATGCCGGCCCACCCCGACGTCGCCCGCGCGCTGGAGGACGCCGAACGCGCCATGCGCGACGCCGGCGCCACGGTGCAGCCGGTCACCCTGCCCTCGCTGAATGAGTTCGCCGCCATCAATCGCGTGATCCTCTGCTCCGAGGCCTGGTCGATCCACGCCCCCTGGCTGCGCGAACGCCCCGGCGACTACGGCGCCCTCGCCCGCCGCCGCCTGCTGCCCGGCGCCTTCATGACCGCCGGCGACTATGTCGGCGCCCAGCGCCGCCGAACCCAGGTGATCGCCGCGGTGCAGGACGTGCTGCGCGACTGCGACGTGCTGATGTGCGCCAGCTCGATGGACCCGGCCAGCCGGATCGACGACGCCGAGGAAACCGCCCGCACCTATCCCCGCCAGGCCCGCACCCCGTTCAACGTCACCGGCCACCCGGCCGTCGCCATGATGGCCGGCCTCTCCGGCACCGGCCTGCCGGTCTCGGTCCAGTTCGTCGGCCGTTACTTCGACGATGCAAACCTGCTGCGTGTCGCCGCGGCATACGAACGGGCGACGAACTGGCAGCAGAACAAGCCGCCAATCGAATGACCGGAACCCTCCGCGCCGGCGGCGGACCGGTCTCGCGCGTCTATTTCTCCCAGCGGCTCCGCCTGCACTACGTCGATTGGGGTAACCAGGAGGCGCCGCCGCTGATTCTGCTGCACGGCGGCCGCGACCATTGCCGCAACTGGGACTGGGTCGCCGCCGACCTCGCGCGCGACCACCACGTGATCGCGCCCGACCTGCGCGGCCACGGCGATTCCGCCTGGTCGGCCTCCGGCCAGTACTCGATGGCCAACTACATCTACGACCTCGCGCACCTGATCCACCAGCAGAAGCTTGCGCCGGTCACCATCATCGCCCATTCCCTCGGCGGCAACATCTCGCTCCGCTACACCGGTATCTATCCGGAGAACGTCCGCAAGCTCGTCGCCATCGAGGGCCTCGGCCCTGGCCCTCGCTCCCACGTCGCCGCCGACGGGAAACCGATCAACGCACGCATGCGCGACTGGATCGAGGCACAGCGCGCCCTCGCCGGCCGGCAGCCGCGCCGCTACGCCAGTATCGACGCCGCCTGCGCCCGGATGCAGGAGGCCAACCCACACCTCACCCCCGAGCAGGCGCGCCACCTCACGCGCCACGGCGTTAACCAGAATGAGGACGGCACCTACACCTGGAAGTTCGACCCCTATGTCCGCCTCTGGCCGCCCTATGACATGACACGGGAGCAGATCGCCGCGCTCTGGAGCGCCATCACCTGCCCGACCCTGCTCGTATACGGGACGGAAAGCTGGGCGACCAACCCGGCGGCCGACGGACGCCTCGCGCATTTCCGCAACGCCCGCGTGCTGGCGGTGAAGCAGGCCGGCCACTGGGTGCACCACGACCAACTCGACTTCTTCCTCGCCCGCGTCCGCACCTTCCTCGCCGAGCCCGAAGGTGCGGCACCATGATCGCCCTGGACACCACGCCATGATCGTCGAGGGCACCAGGCCATGATCGTCGCCTTCGGCTCCATCAACCTCGATCTCATCTTCGCCGTATCACGCCTCCCCGCCCCCGGCGAAACCGTGCTCGGCCCCACCACACGCATCGAGCCGGGCGGCAAGGGCGCCAACCAGGCGCTCGCCGCCGCGCGCGACGGCGCCCGCGTGGTCATGGCCGGCGCTGTCGGCACCGACAGCCTGGCCGATGCCGCCCTGGCGCTGCTGCAGGCCGAGGGCGTCGACCTGACCCGCGTGCGCCGCGTCCCCGCCAGCACCGGCTGCGCCGCAATCTCCGTCGATCCCGCCGGCCGCAACGCTATCGTCGTCGGCTCCGGCGCTAACCTCGCCGCCACCGCAGCCCAGATCGAGGACGCCCTCCTCACCCCCGAAACGACCCTGATCCTGCAGATGGAAGTCCCCGCTGCCGAAACCGCCGCCCTGATCCAGCGCGCCCACACCGCCGGCAGCCGCATCGTGCTGAACCTCGCCCCCGCCGCCCCCCTGCTCGAAGACGCGCTGCGCAGCACCGACGTTTTGGTGGTGAATGAGTCCGAAGCCGCCGCGCTCGCCGCCGAACTCGACTGTCCAGCCTCGGCTCCGGCGCTGCGCGCCCGGCTGTGCAACGGCGCCGTCGTCCTCACCCGCGGCGAGGCCGGCGCCGAGGCCGCCGACGCCACCGCCGCCTGGCACCAGCCCGCCGTGCCGATCCAGGCCATCGACACCACCGCCGCCGGCGACTGCTTCGTCGGCGTCCTCGCCCACGCGCTGGACCAGGGCACCCCCCTGCGTGACGCGGTGACCCGCGCCAGCCGAGCCGCCGCCATCTGCTGCACACGTCAAGGCAGCCAGGGCAGCATACCCCGTGCCGAGGAAACGGATGGCTTCACGCGAAACTAAACACGCCCCGTGGCTCTCCGTTCTTCTTCGTGTTCCCCGTGGTGAAAATGCGCGGCCACCAGCGGCACCAACCCGACCGCGAAGCCCCTACGGCAAAGCCTCCCCCCGCTCAAACCGCCGCCACGCACTCATCTGCAGCGCCGACGTCAGACAATGCACCACCACCGGCCGCGTCTTCACCGCAAATGCCCGCGCGATCCCGTCCGCAATCTCCGCCTCCTCCCGGATCGTGATCCCCTCGGCCCCGAACGAGCGACCCCACGCCGCAAAGTCCGGGTTGGTCAGCCGCGTCGCGTCGTAGAACTTCCGCTCGGGATAGCGCACATACGAATGCATCCCGATCGTGCCGTACATCGAATTGTCGGAAATGATCACGATCGGGTTGCAGCCATACTGTACCGCCGTCGCGATCTCGTTCCCCATCATCAGCGCCCCGCCGTCGCCCATGAACGCCACCACCTGCCGCCCCGGCCGGCGCAGCGCGCCTGCCACCGCCATCGGCATCCCCGACCCCATCGCTCCAACCACCGCGGACAGGAACTCCTGCCCCGGCCGGAAACCGATATAGCGGTGGATGAACGACCCGAAATTCCCGGCATCCGAAGTGATCACCGCATCATCCGCCAGATGCTTGTCGATCTCGCAGACAATGGCGGCAAAGTTGATGCCATCGGTTGTCGGCTCCCAGGTCTTTTCCAGCAGCGACCGATGGATCCTGTGCAGCCCATCGACCCAGCCGCGGCGCTTCGACGCATTCCCCGGCGCGCCCTTCGCCAGCAGCGCCGTCACCACCTCATGCGGATCGCACGGCATACCCAGGTCGGGCCGCCAGACCCGCCCGACCTCATTCGGGTCCGGCCAGATGTGCACCAGCGGCACCTGCGGCTGCGGCGCCGTGGGAAACGTGTAGGACTGGCTGACCGTATCCGTCAGCCGTTCCCCCAGCGCCACCACCAGGTCGGCCTTCTTCATCTCGTTGATCAGCGCTGGCGGGACGCGGATGCCCATGTAGCCGCCGTAGTTGGGGTGGCGCGCGTCGAACAGCTGCGGCCGGCGATGAGTCGGGCAGATCGGCAGCACCCACTCTTCCGACAGTTGCCGCAGGTCGGCATACACCGCCCTGTCGTGCAGGCTGTCGGCCAGCAGCGCCCCGCCGCTCAGCACCAGCGGCCGCTCCGCCTTCCCCAGCATCTCCGCAAGCTGCGCCAGGTCATCCGCCCGCGGCCCGGCCAGCACGCGCGGACGCGGCCTGTCGAGCACGGCGTCGGTCGTCTCGTCGAAAATGTCCTCCGGCAGGATCACCGCCACCGGCCCCGGCGTGCCGCTCTCCGCCACATGGAACGCGCGCGCGATCGCCTCGGAGGCCGTCTCCGGCTCGTTCACCTCGATCACGCTCTTGGTGATGTCGGACAGCAGCCTGGAATAGTTCTGCTCCTGCAGTGCCAGCCGGCCGAAATCCGCCCGCTCCACCTGCCCGATCAGCATCACCATCGGCGTCGCGTCATGATACGCTGAATGGAGCGAGACCATCGCGTTCGACAGCCCTGGCCCGCGCGAGACGATGCACACCCCCGCCCGGTTG
>DASQVN010000778.1:0-5027 GCA_035640755.1 Rhodopila sp. | reverse complement strand
GCCGCGGCGCGGCGGGCCGGGTTCGAGGGCGTGGAGTTCCTGTTCCCCTACGAACATCCCGCCGCCGAACTGCGGAAACGGCTGACCGGCGAGGGGCTGACGCAGGCGCTGTTCAACATGCCGCCCGGCGATTGGGCGAAGGGGGAACGCGGGATTGCCAGCCTGCCCGGACGGCAAGGCGAGTTCCGGGAGGGGGTGAAACGCGCACTCGATTACGCCGCGGCACTGGATTGCCGGCTGGTGCACTGCATGGCGGGCATCGTGCCGGCGGATGTGTCGCCGGCCACGGCGGCGACGGTGTATGCGACGAATCTAGCCTGGGCGGCGGAGCAGGCGGCGCCCGCCGGGGTGCGGGTGGTGATCGAGCCGATCAACCATCGCGACATGCCCGGCTACTTCCTGCACACCCAGGCGCAGGGCGCGGCCATCGTCGAGGCCATCGGGCGTGAGCGGCTGGGGCTGCAATTCGACGTGTACCACGTGCAGATCACCGAAGGCGACATCACCAAGCGGCTGGAGCAGTACATGCCGGTGATCGCGCACATCCAGATCGCCGACGTGCCGGGGCGGAATGAGCCCGGCACCGGCGAGATCGGCTGGCGCTACGTGTTCCGGCGGATGGATGAGCTCGGCTACCGGGGCTGGGTCGGCTGCGAGTACCGGCCGGCGGGCGAGACGGTTGCCGGCCTGGGCTGGCGGGAGCCGTTCGCGGTGTGATGTCGGGTGTGATGTCGGGGCGCGTGAAATCCGCTACGGCGGAGAGGCATGCAAAGGAGAGGAATCACACATGAAGATCGGTTTCATCGGCCTGGGGATCATGGGCCGCCCGATGGCGCTCAATCTGCAGCAGGCGGGGCACGAGCTGATCGTGCCGGAGCGCGCCAGCCTGACCGAGGAAGTCCGCGCCGTGGCGAAGGTCGTTGCCAACCCGAAGGCGGTGGCGGCCGAGTCGGAGGTGGTGATCCTGATGGTGCCGGACACGCCGGACGTGGGCGTGGCGCTGTTTGGGCCGAACGGCGCGGCGGAGGGGCTGCGCCGGGGCAGCCTGGTGATCGACATGTCCTCGATCAGCCCGATCGAGACGAAGGACTACGCCCGCCGCATCAACGAGAAGGGCTGCGACTACCTGGACGCGCCGGTGTCGGGCGGTGAGGTCGGGGCCAAGCAGGCGACGCTGACCATCATGGTGGGCGGGCCGGACGCCGCGTTCGCCCGCGCAAAGCCGCTGTTCGAAGCGATGGGCAAGACCATCACGCATGTCGGGTCGGAGAACGGCGCGGGCCAGATCTGCAAGGTTGCCAACCAGATCATCGTTGCGCTGAACATCCAGGCGGTGGCGGAGGCGTTGGTGTTCGCCGCCAAGGCGGGGGCCGACCCGGCGAAGGTGCGGCAGGCGATCAGCGGCGGGTTTGCGGCCTCCCGCGTGCTGGAGCTGCACGGCGAACGGATGATCAACGGAACGTTCAACCCCGGATTCAAGATCAAGCTGCACCAGAAGGACCTCAACCTTGCGTTGTCGTCGGCGAGGGCGCTTGAGCTCGCCTTGCCGAACACGGCGGTGGTGCAGCAGCTGCTGTCCTCGTGCGCCGCACATGGCGGTGCGGAACTGGATCATTCCGCTTTGGTGATGGCGACCGAGGGGCTCGCGGCCCACAGCATTCGGGAAAAAGCCCAATAAGGCCACTATCTTCGGCGTGCGTCCCAGGGCATGAAAGGGGTTGATGATAAGCACGCAGTCGTCATAAGTTGATTCCGTCGCGCCGATAATGAGACACGGGGGCAAAGGGCACATCTAGCCGGGGTGGTGTGCACCTGCCTCCTGGCCCGGTTGCGACCCGCTCTGGCCAAACCCGGCATAGTTGTGTAGGGCACCCACATGTCGATGCGTTTTACTGAGATCGGGCAGCAGCTCCGAGCCTATCGTCTCGAGTCCGGGCTGCGTGCCGAAGAGATTGCCGCTCGGCTTGGTGTGTCCCGGGCGGCGCTGTATCGCTACGAGAAGGGCGAGGTCATCAAGCTCGATACAATCAAGCGGCTGGCCGAACTGCTGAAGATCTCGCCGCTGTCGCTGCTGGGCATCGGGGTGGAGTACTACAACCGGCCGATCGGGTATTTCGAGCGGGTGCGCCAGGTTGAGGAGACCGCCGACCAGATCCTGCAGCTGGCCGGGCCGCTGTGCTATCTGACGACGTCGGACACCTATGACGCGGCGCTGGCCGAGGCGTTCGAGGAAGTGGCGGAGAACGCCGGGTCGGAGCGCATGGCGATGCGTACCCTGGCGGAGCAGGTGCTGGGGATTCTTGCAGCGCGCAAGCGGATGTATGCGATGCGGCGGCCGAGCATCATTGGCATGGTGTCGTTGCCGGCGGTGCAGCGGATGGTGGAGGTGGGCATCTTCAGCAGCCCCGTGCTGTCGGAGCGGGTGCGGCGGATCTGCCGCGACGTGGCGCTGACCGAGGTCGAGAACATTGCCAACCTGATGGAAACCGAGCCGATGGGACTGCAGTTCGGCCTGCTGGCGCACGCAGCGCCGACCTCGGCGTTCAAGATCCTGCGGGCGCGCGACAGGGTGACCCTGGCGATCAATCCGTTCCGGACGGAGGCGCATCCCTCGGTGCAGACCGGGGTGGCGATGATCACCAGCGCGGACGAGGCGATCGGCGCGCACCAGCGGGTGGCCGAGGCGAGCTGGCGGGAGGCGATCAAGGGGCCGGCGGGGGCGGCGCGGCTGCGGCAGTTGCTGACGGTGGCCTCACCTGTGTCCTGAGGTTGTGGCGCCGCGGCGGGACGGCGCCGCGTCGAGAACAAGTGAGCAGAGCGTGGGAGCAAAAAAGCCTAGAACTTAGCTGAGGATACCCTGGGACCCGCGGGTCTGTTGATGCTGCATCGACTCGATCTTATGAAACCTCTGCGTGCCGTCGGGAAAGGGGGCAGGATTGTCCGGCTGGATCAGCTGATCAGGGCGTTGCTTGGCAAGTTGCTGCGACGGCCCCCCGGGGCGGGGGCGGCCGACCAGCAAGCGGTGACGGCGGTTTCGGGGCAGCAGCTTGACTCTCTTGGGCGGGTCACCGGCGGGGTTGCGCACGACTTCAATAACCTGCTGACGGTGGTGCTGGGGAACGCGGCGGCGCTGCGCGTAGGGGCGGAGGCGCGCGGCGATACCCAGGCGATGCGCCGCGCCGAACTGATCGAGCGGGCGGCGGAACGGGGCAGCCGGCTGGCGGCGCAGTTGCTGGCGTTTTCCGGCAAGCAGGTGCTGCTGCCGCGGGTGCTGTCGGCGTATGATATTGTTTCGAGTTCACATCATCTGCTCGCCGGTGCGGCGGGTGAGGCGATCCAGATCTCCCTGACGGCGGAGCGCAACCTGTGGCCCTGCCGGGTCGATCCGGGGCAGCTGGAATCGGCGATCCTCAACCTGGTGCTGAACGCGCGCGACGCGATGGCCGAGGGCGGGAACGTCACGATCCATTTCCGTAACCGGAAGATTTCCGCCGATCCGAAGGCGCCCTGGCGCGTGCCGGGTGATTACGTCTGCATCGATGTGCAGGACCAGGGGGCGGGGATTCCACCCGAGCTGCAGGGCCGCGTGTTCGAGCCGTTCTTCACCACGAAGCCGGTGGGCCAGGGCAGCGGGCTTGGGCTGGCGCAGGTGCATGGGTTTACGCGCCAGTCGGGCGGCTGGGTGGAGCTGAGCAGCGCGGTGGGCAGCGGCACGACGGTTTCATTGTTTCTGCCGCGGTTCCGCAAGCCGGACAGCCGGGGGCCGGATGCGGGGGGCAGCCAGCCGGACGGGCAGAACACCGTGCTATTCGTCGAGCCGGATGCGGATCTGCGGGCGCAGAGCTGTGCGGCGCTGCGTGCTGCGGGCTATACGATGCTGGAGGCGACGACCGGATCGAGCGCGATCACGCATCTGGTATCGGAAGCGCGGATCGGCCTGATGGTGACGGCCGAACGGCTGCCCGGCGGCATCAGCGGCGCCGAGCTGGGGCGGCATGCAGGGACGTTGCGGCCGAATCTGGGCGTGCTGGTGTGCTCGCACCAGCCAAGTGATGCGCCGGTGGAGAGCCGGGCGGCGCCGGGGAGCGGGAAGCGGCGCTTCGAGTTTCTGATGAAACCATATCGCCCGGCGGACCTGGTTGCCGTGGTTGCGGCGATGCTGACAGGTGAAACGTTCTCGGTCGCGACCGAGGATCTGCTGGCCGACGCGCGGGATGCGGCGCTGCTGGCGCCGGAAGCTGTGTTGAGTCCGGCCACGGCGGAGGACGAGGAGCCGCAGAGTGTAAGAAGCAACACGATCCGGCTTGGGGTGATGCCGTTCCGTGCGCTGGGGGCCGATAACCAGGCGCTATGCGCGGGTCTGGCGGAGGAGATCAGCTCGGCGGTGGCGGCGTTCCGGTCGATCGAGTGCGTAGCGCCGGCATCGCTGGCGGTGGTGGCGCGGGCGGAGGCGAACCAGGCGAAGCTGTGGCGGGAACTGGACCTCGACTATCGTGTCGAGGGCAGCCTGCGGCGCAAGGGCGATGAGCTGCAGGTATTCGTGCGGCTGCTGCGGACGGGCGATGCGGAGGAGATCGCCTGGAGCCGGCGGTTCGGCGGGCAGGCGTCGGATGCGCTGTCGATCCAGGACAGCATCGCGCGGGAGATTGCGGCGCAGGTGGCGCCGCAGGTGATGGTGTGGGAGGGGCGGAAGGCGGCGCAGCGCCCGCGGGTGGACCCGACGGCGCAGGACCTGATGCTGCGGGCGATTCCGGCGATCTACAGTTTGGAAGCGGCGGGATTTGCCGAGGCCGGGGCGATGCTGACGCGGGCGGTGGAGATGGACCCGTCACATGCCGGGTGCCATTCCTGGCTGGCGCACTGGTATTTGTTCAGCATCGGGCAAGGCTGGGCGGAAGACCCGGCTCAGGCGGCGGAGCAAGCGGAGCGGCTGGCGCAGCGGGCGATTGCGCTCGATCCTGGGGATGCGCGCGGCTTTACGGTGGCGGGCCATGTGCTGGCGTTCCTGCGGCATGATGCCGAGGGCG
>DASQVN010000777.1:0-11097 GCA_035640755.1 Rhodopila sp. | reverse complement strand
GAACAGGTCGCGCAGATAGACGGTCGGTCCGTGCAGCGTCGTCATTGGATGCAGCGAGGCAGCCTGCGCCGGCGCGGCCAGCAGTGCGGCGAGGATGGGCGCGGCGAGGAGGGCCGTCTGAATGGCGTGGGGCGCGCGGTTGAAGTCGTGGACGGTGGGCCTTCGCCCACCATGACGAGAGCTGCGGGGGGCCAGCATGGGTGTTACCGCAGGTTGGTCAGTGTGGACATCATCTCGTTGCCGGCAGTGATGACCTTGCTGTTCATCTCATAGGCGCTGGGCCGTGATCAGGTTGGTAATCTCGGAGACCACGTTCACGTTGGACGTTTCGATGAATCCTTGCATCACGGTGCCGAATCCGGCGGTGCCAGGGTTGCCGGTGACCGGCGCGCCGGAGGCTGCGGTCTGCAATGACAAGTTGCCGCCCTGCGACGCGAGGCCGGCCGGATTCGGGAACACGGCGAGCTGCAACTGGCCGATGGTCTGGGGCGCGGTCTGGCCGGCCAGGGTGACCTGCACCTGGCCCGAGGTGTTGATCGTCACGCCGGTTGCCTGCGGCGGGATCTGCAACCCGGGCTGGACGGTATACCCGTCGGCCGTCACGATGGTGCCGTCGGCAGCGAGCGCGAAGGTGCCGTCGCGCGTATAGGCGGTCTCGCCGCTGGGCAGGGTGACCTGGAAGTAGCCATTGCCCTGGATCGCCGTATCGAGCGTGTTGGATGTCTGCTGCAGGTTGCCCTGCTCATTGATCGGGTAGATGGCCGCGGTCTTGACGCCGAGGCCCACCTGTGCGCCCGACGGCACAACGGTGCCGGAGTCCGAGCTGTTCGACCCGACGCGGCGAAGGTTCTGGTAGATCAGGTCCTGGAATTCCGCCCGGCTCCGCTTGAAGCCGTTGGTGGTCATGTTGGCGATATTGTTGGAAATGACCTCGACATTGGTCTGCTGGGCCTGCATCCCCGTGCCGGCGATATCGAGCGCTCGCATTTTTTGCTGAACTCCTACGTGCTAGAACTGATTTGGTGAAACAATCTTGTCGATGGCGCTTTGCTGGCGGTCGCCCTCTGCCTGGACGAACTGGGTGACGAACTGGAACTGGCGCTGCGTATCGATCATGCGCGTCATTTCCATGACCGGCTGAACGTTCGAGTCCTCCACCGCGCCCTGGACGATGCCGGGCGATGCCAGCGGCGTGGTGGGCGACTCGGAAACGAAGTGGGTGGCGCCCTCGGCCCGCAGCGTCATCGGGTCGTTCGGCTTCACGACGCCAATCTTGCCAAGCTGGCCGCTGTCGGAGGAAACGGTGCCGTCGCCCGAGATGTGGACGTTCGTCTCGGTCAGGGGAATCCTGATCGGCTGCCCATTGGTGTCCAGCACCGCGTTGCCGCCGCTGTCGGCCAGGGTGCCGTCCGGCATCGGGCCAAACCGGCCGTCACGCGTCAGGCGGGGACCGTTCGGGGTGCTGACGGTGAAATAGCCGTCGCCGCTGAGCGCGAGGTCGTACGGGTTGCCGGTATGGGTCAGGGTGCCTGTCTGCATCTCCCGCCAGGTGGCACGGTCCTGGGTATAGCTGACGGAACGGATCCCTTTGACCGGCGCCGTGCCCTGCTGCCGGTCGATCCAGTCGCTGAACTGCATCCGTTCGGCTCGGAATCCCGGCGTATTGGCGTTGGCCAGGTTGTTGGCCGTCAGATCCATCTCGCGCTGCTGTGCGACGAGGCGGGAGGTAGCGAGTGCGGTGGTGATGTCCATGCAGCTGTGGTCCAGTGTGTCCTGCGCCGGGCTAGCAAGGCACATGCCAGCGTGTGAACTCAGCCCCGCATCACATACCAAGGCATTGTAGCTTGTTACTTGACCGGCAGGTTTTGCCTGGATCGGCAGATCTTGCCGGTCAGCGGCCCTCGCGAATGGAAGACAAAAGTCTGCTTTGAAAACCTTTTGTTAACCATTCGCTGACATGTTGGCCGGCATGAGTTCCACTCCTTCCTCCGAGCCGGCCCAGGACGCTGCGGAAGCGCCTGCGAAGAAGGGCAGGCGCAAGCTGATCCTGATCGCCGCGCCTGTGGCGCTGCTGCTGACCGGCGGCGGCCTGTGGTTTACCGGAGTCCTGCCCGGTCTGCTGGGTCTGGAAAAGAAAGTGGTACAGGAGGCCGAGGCCAAACCCGAACCGCCGAGCTACGTCGATCTGCCGGAGATGGTGGCGAACCTGAACAGCACGGGACGCCGGCAGAGCTACGTCAAGCTGACGGCGCGAATCGAGGTGCCCAAGGCCACCGACGTGGAGAAAGTAAAGGCCGTCCTGCCACGTGTGCAGGACATCATGCAGACCTACCTGCGCGAAATGCGCCCGGAGGAGCTGCGCGGATCGGCCGGCACCTACCGCCTGCGCGAGGAGCTGCTGAGCCGCGCCAACGCCGCGGTCGCCCCCGCCCGGGTCAGCGATGTCCTGTTTACCCAAATGCTGGTGCAATGAGCGATACGCCCGAACCATCCGAAGAGGAACTCGCGGCTGCCTGGGCCGCGGAGACGGAACAGCCGGACGCCATGGACAGCACGCAGTCGGCGCGCGAGCTGAACCAGGCTGAAATCGACAGCCTGCTGGGCTTCGACCAGGGCGATGCCGGTGACGAAGCCCGCACGGGCATGCAACGGATCATCAGCTCGGGCCTCGTGTCATACGAGCGTCTGCCGATGCTCGAGATCGTGTTCGATCGCCTGGTGCGGATCATGTCCACCAGCCTGCGCAATTTCACGTCGGACAACGTGGAGGTGGGCATCGACAACATCATCAGCCTGCGCTTCGGCGACTACCTGAACTCGATCCCGCTGCCGGCGATGCTGGCGGTGTTCAAGGCCGAGGAATGGGACAACCAGGGCCTGATGGTGATCGATTCGGCGATGATCTACTCGATCGTCGATGTGCTGCTGGGCGGGCGCCGGGGCTCCGCGTCGCTGCGCATCGAGGGCCGCCCGTACACGACGATCGAACGCACGCTGGTCGAGCGGCTGATCCAGGTGGTGCTGGCGGATCTCTCCACCAGTTTCGACCCGCTGTGCCCGGTGACGTTCCGGTTCGAGCGGCTGGAGGTGAACCCGCGGTTCGCCACCATCAGCCGCCTTTCCAACGCGGCGATCCTGGCGCGGCTGCGGATCGACATGGAGGATCGTGGCGGAAAGGTCGAGCTGCTGCTGCCCTACGCGACATTGGAACCGGTGCGCGAGCTGCTCCTGCAGCAGTTCATGGGCGAGAAGTTCGGGCGCGACTCGATCTGGGAAGTGCACCTGGCGGAACAGCTCTGGACCACGGATGTCGAGCTGTCGGTGGTGCTCGATGAACAGACGATGCGGCTGACCGACATCGTCGCGCTGCAGCCGGGCCAGCAATTGATGCTGAACACCAACTCGGGCGATCCGGTGCAGGTGCGCTGCGGCCCGGTCGTGCTGTTCTCGGGCCGGCTTGGACACAAGAACAACAACGTCGCGGTGCGTATCGACAGCGAGCTGATGCGCCAGCCGCCGCGGGAGAATCACTAGTGTTCAACTATTTATTAACCATTTAGAGACACCATAACTTTCATGCAATGGACCCTGGAAATCGTGCTGGTGGTGCTGCTGGGCGCCACCCTGATGCAGGCGCTGCGGCTGGAACGCGCGCTCAATGTGCTCAAGCGTGACCGCTCGGCGTTGGAGGGGTTGATCGCACGCTTCAACATCAGCACCCACCAGGCAGAGAGCGGTATCCAGCGCCTGCACGCCGCGGCAGACGGCGCCGGCCGGCAGTTGGACGAGCAGGTCACCAGGGCCGTTTCGCTGAAGGACGACCTGACCTTCCTGACCGAACGCGGCGAGAAGATGGCCGACCGGCTGGAGCGGCTGATCAAGACGGCCAGGCCGCTGATGCCCGAGGCGAAGGCGAAACCGCATGAACCGGCCGCTGCCGGCACAGCGAAGGAGCGTGATCTTCCGCAGGCCCTGCGGATGACGCAATGAAGCTGCAGGACATCCCTGCGCCGCGCCTGCTGCCAAGCACGATGGCCTTCATGGCCGTGCTGCTGGTGGTGAAGTCCGGCATCCTGATCCACGCAGCCGTGTTCGACGGCTTGAAGTCGGATCCAACGATGGTGACGCCCGCGCTGGCGGCGTCCGAACCGGGGAAAGGCAAGCCGCCGGTTGCCGGTGGCGCGCCGCCCGCGATCCCTGCCCCGTCGAAGGCCAGCGCTGCCGCCGATGCGGCCAAACCAGCCGGGACCGTCAGGTCGGCGGACGCCGGCAAGCAGCCGGACACGAGTAAGCCCCCAGAGAAGCCCCCGGAGCCCGAAGCGCAGGCCGTCAGTGCCAGCGAGAAGGCACTGCTGCAGGATCTGCGCCAACGCCGGAAGGAGCTGGACGCGCAGGCGGACGCGTTGAAGGCGCGCGAGGCGGTGCTGGCTGCGGCCGAACAGAAGCTGAGTGCGCGCGTGGTCGAGCTGCAGGCGCTGCAGAAGAAGCTTGAAACCCTGGATGCCGCGCGAAAGCAGAATGAAGAGGCCGGCTGGCAGGGGCTCGCCAAGCTCTACGAAGCAATGAAGCCGCGCGACGCGGCAACGATCTTCAACGACCTGACCATGCCGGTCCTGCTGCAGGTGCTCGACCGCATGAAGGACGCGAAGGCGGCCGCCGTGATGGCTGCCATGAACCCAGACAAGGCCCGGGATGTGACGGCGGAACTGGCCCGCCTGCGCCTGGGTCATGACCCCGCGACCGCGCCTGACGGCATCGCGCAAACCCCCGCACCCGCCCCGAGCTCCGCCCCCTTGGGCGGCTGAACCCAGGAGATCGAACGATGGCTATCGACAAGTCCATGAACGTGCTGATCGTGGATGACTACAAAACGATGCTGCGCATCATCCGCAACCTGCTGAAGCAGATCGAGTTCAACAACGTCGAGGAAGCCACCGACGGCGCCGATGCCCTGGCCAAGCTGCGCGGCGGCAATTTCGGGCTGGTGATCAGCGACTGGAACATGCAGCCGATGACGGGCCTGCAGCTTCTGCAGGAAGTCCGTGCCGATTCGCGCCTGAAGCACATGCCGTTCATCATGGTGACCGCGGAAAGCAAGGCGGAGAATGTGGTCGCGGCAAAGGCCGCCGGCGTGTCGAACTACATCGTTAAGCCTTTCAATGCCGAAACACTGAAGGACAAGATCGAAAAGGTCTTGGGCCATGCTTGATGCTGCCAAGGAGAACGGTGCGGGCAAGTTCGCTGTCCTGAAGGAAAGGATAAATGCCATCAGGGTCGGCCAGCCCACGGCGGACGCGCATATGGTGACGGAGGTGGTACGTGCCGTGCTGACAACGATGAGCGATGACCTGACCACCAAGGAACACGCCCTGCTGCGGGAAGTCGAGGAACTCGGCCGCACCATCACGCTGGCCAAGCGCGAAATCGCCGCGCTGCGGGTCGATGACATCACCGACCGTGACATCCCCTTCGCGACCGATGAGCTGGATGCCATCGTCGGTCACACCGCGCAGGCGACGAACGCGATCCTGGAAAGCTGCGAGCTGCTGGATGAGCTGTCGGGCGCGATCACCGGCGAGCCCGGGACGAAGCTGCAGGCCGCGACGACCCGCATCTACGAGGCATGCAGCTTCCAGGACATCACCGGTCAGCGCATCACCAAGGTGGTCACCACGCTGAAGGCGATCGAAGGCAAGATCGCGCACATTATCAATACCTTCGGCCGAACGGTGTCCCTCGCCGAGGGTGCGGCGGAGAAGGCGGCCCACCCGGAGGCCGAACTGCTGAACGGTCCGCAACTCCCGGCCAACGCGATGGACCAGTCGGATATCGACAAGCTGCTGGCCAGCTTCGAATGAGCCTCCGGTCTCGCCTGTTCGGCTCGGCCGCCGCCCTGCTGGTGTTCGCCGGCCCGCAGGCGCAGGCCGAGGGGGTGACGGCTGTACGGGCGGCGGACCAGGCGAACCTGGGACGGATCGTCATCGAGACGACCGGATCAGCGGTCTATCGCCTGGTGCGCGACGGCGACCATCTCAGTCTCCGGTTCAACCGCCCGGTGCTGCTGGGCGAAGCGCCGCCGCCGCCACAGAATGTGCAGTCCGTGACCACCGACGGCGCGGCTCTGGACGTTTGGGTCGTGCCCGGCGCCCGCGTCCATCCATACCGGCAGAGCGGCCGGGTGGTGCTCGACATCATGGCACCGCTGGCGCCTGCCGCCCCCGCCTCGGGACGTCAGGGCAGACCCCTCCCCACAGCCTTCCTGAAGTCACCGGAGCTCGGCGGCCGTACCGTCGTCGCGCCGCCCGCGGCTGCCGAAGCGCCGCCAGCGCCGGTTCCCGTGCAGGCGGCGCAGCTCGAGCCGCCCGCACCCGACCCGAGCCCTGCCATTCCGGTCCAGACGGCCCAACCGATCGCACCGGGACGCGATATCGCACCCGAGCCGCCCGACAGTCCGGTGGCCCTGCTCGCCCGGCGCCTCCAGCTTCCCGCCGGGACCGAGGGCACGGCGTTCCTGGCGCCATTTGCCGCGACCACCGGTGCGGCGGCGTTCCAGGACCGCGACGGCGTCACTGCCGTGTTTGATGAGCGGCGGCCGATCGATGTGTCCAGGCTGCGCGACGATCCAGCCCTGGCCGGGGTTGCCGTTCAGTTGCTGGCGAACGGCACGATGATCCACGTGCCAGTACCAGCTAGCAGATTCCTGGCTCTGACGCCCATGCCGCGTGGCTGGCGCATCGCGTTGCTGCCCGCCGCGCCGCGCCTGCAGCCGATCGGGGTCGCGCTGAACAGCGGCGCCCTGAACATGGCTCTGGAAGAGGCTGGCGAGGTCATCACCATGACCGACACGCAGACCGGCGGCACGCTGCTGGTCGGCACCCAGCGCCGCCCCGGCGCCGGTATCATGATCCCGCGCCACACCGCAGAATTCGAACTTCGGCCGACGCTGCAGGGCGTCGTGCTGGCGCCGTTCTCCGACCATCTGACGCTGAAGCGCTCGGCCACCGGCTTCCAGGTAACCGGCGGCCCCGAGGGTTTGTACATGTCGGCGGCCGAGAGCATGAACGACTCTCTGGTCGATGCCGCGCTGCTGCAGCGGCGCTTCACCTTTCCAGCCATGAAGCCGGCTGCATTGATGCAGCTCCTGACCCGGCAGATCGCGGAAGCCGCTGCCGCACCGCCGCTCGCGCGGGGCCCGCTGAACCACCGGGCGGCCGAAACCATGCTGGCGCTGGGCATGGCGCCGGAAGCGCAGAGCCTGCTGCGCGTCGCCGCCGAACAGGACCCGCGCGAGGCGACTTCGGCCGACAACGCGGCGCTGGGCGCGATTGCCGCACTGCTCGCCGGCCGGGTAGGCGAAGCCGACGCGTTGAGCGACCATAGGCTGGACGGCTCGGATGAGATCGCGCTGTGGCGCGCGGTGCGGGAGGCGATGCTGGATGAAGGTTCGCCCGGCGCAGCCGCAGTCTTCTCGACCACCGCGCCGCTCGCCCTCGCCTACCCCGACAACCTGCGCGACCATATCCTGCCATTGATCCTGGAGACCATGGTGCAGGGCGGCGAGCTGGTTTCGGCCCGGCATATGTTGGAGGAGCGGCAGGACGATCCGCGGTTGGCCTATGCCCGCGCCCTGCTCCGCCAGGCTGAGGGCGACATCGACGGCGCGCTGGCATTGCTTGATTCGTTGGCGCAGGATCGCGATCCCTTTGACAGCAGCCGCGCCGCTGTGCGGGCCGTGGAGCTGCGGCTGGCCAATAAAAAGCTGACAACCGAGCAGGCGGCCGATGCACTGGACAGGCTGCTGTATCTGTGGCGCGGTGACGCGCGCGAGCTTGCGCTGCGAGAGCATCTGGCAGAATTGCGGGCAAAGACCTCCCGCTGGGCGGACGCGCTGGAGCTGCTGCGGCAGGCCGAGACCGATTTCCCCGCTCAGGCGTCGTCCATACACGAACGGCTGCTGGAAACCTTTGCCGCGATGATCCACGACACCAACGGCCAGCACCTGCGGCCGATCGAGTTCGTCTCGCTGGTGGATGAGAATGCCGATCTTCTGGGCGACAACGCGATCACCGACGGGGTGGACCAGCAGCTTGCGGACGACCTGCTGACGCTCGACCTGCCGCAGCGGGCCAAGACGGTGCTGGAGAACCTGATCAAGCGCAGTACCGCCGATATCGCGAAAGGCCGCTATGGCTACAGCCTGGCGGCGATCCGGGCGCGCGAGGGTGACGCGGCCGGGGCGTTGGCGACCCTGGATGCCTATGCGGGCGGTCCCCTGCCCGACGACTTGGCCGAGAATCGGCTGCTACTCCGCGCCGCCAGCAAGGCGCAGCTTGGTGATACCGCGGCGGCTATCGAGTTGTTGGCGACGCTGCATACGCGGCGGGCGGTCGAGGAACGGGCGCACGTGCTGGAGAATGCGCAAGACTGGGCAGGCGCCGAACAGGCCTGGGCCGATTGTGTCGCGCTGACCGTGCCGGCCACCGGCACGCTGGATGAGGCGCAGACACAGACCGTGCTGCGGCTCGCCTCGGCGACGGCGCGGGCCAGGGACGATGCGGGGCTGGCGGCCCTGCGGGCAAGGTTCGGCACGCGAATCGGCCCCGGTCCGCTCGGCGACATGTTCCGGCTGCTGACCGCGCAGCCGGTGCGGACCACGGCGGACATCGCCCGCTCGGGCAAGGAAGCCACTCTGGCGGCGGCACTGCCCAGCAGCCTGGCGGCACTGAAGGCGGAACCCGTGCCGCGCTGAGATCCCCTGAATCGGGGGCGCAGGGCGGCCCTGCATCTGTCTGCAATCCGCTACGGCGACCTATGCGAATTTAATGGGGTGCAGGGCCAAAAGATACTTGCGCCCAGCCCCCCCACCCCTCATGTTGCGCGGCCTTGGCCCCAGGGGACGTGTGCGCGAAGCGGGGCGCTTTCGGCGCGTACGGTCCAACAGGCCGTCTACTGGTAGGAAGGGGTACGCGATGAACGCACTCAGCCCACTGGGGATGGTCTCGGAACTTCCGAGCAGCAACCAGATTTCGTCCGACGCTGAGCGGACTGTTACCGACACTCTCGGGGCGGATGAGCAGAAGGATTACTTTGTTGAAAAGGACGGCGTGAAGTTCGCCGGGACCCATCTGCTGATCGACCTGTGGGGGGCCGGCAATCTCACCGATCCCGCACATATCGACCGCGCATTGCGCGAGGCGGCCGATGCATCGGGCGCAACGATCCTGCACGGCCATTTCCACCACTTCTCACCAAACGGCGGAGTGAGCGGCGTGCTTGTGCTGGCGGAAAGCCATATCTCGATCCATACATGGCCCGAGCGGGACTTCGCCGCGATCGACATCTTCATGTGCGGGTCCTGCAATCCGTATCTTGGGCTGCCAGCGATCAAGGCGGCGTTTGAGCCGCAATCGGTCAACCTGGGTGAACAGCGCCGCGGCCTGGTGGTTTAGGACCCGGCGGCAGCCTCGAATTGCGACGGCCCGGCCCTGCACCGGGCCGTTATCATATGGAGATGAAGCGGGAGACATGGCGGGATGCCCACCGATAGCTGGATCAACGAGACGCTCTACCCGGACTGGGGACAGCGCTTCCGGGTCAAGCGCGAACTCGCCCGCGTGCAGAGCAGCTTTCAGGACATCGCCATCTTCGAAAGCTATACGCACCGCCGTGTGATGGTGCTGGACGGCGTGATTCAGATCACCGAGGGCGACGAATTCGTCTATCAGGAAATGCTGACGCACGTTCCACTGCTCGCGCATGGTTCGGCCGGGAACGTGCTGATCATCGGCGCCGGCGACGGCGGCGTGCTGCGCCGGGTGCTGCACCACAACAACGTACGCCGCGCGGTGATGGTGGAGATCGACGGCGAGGTGATCCGGCTCGCCAAGGAGTTCCTGCCGAGCATCGCCGAGGAGGCCTGGGACGACCCGCGGGCCGAGGTGATCGTCGGCGACGGCATCGACTACGTGAAGAAGGCGCCGGATGCCTGCTTCGATGCGATCATCGTGGACTCGACCGACCCGATCGGCGTGGGCGAGGTACTGTTCACCGATGAATTCTACCAGAACTGCGCGCGCATCCTGACCGCTCAGGGCCTGGTCGTGAACCAGTGCGGCGTGCCGTTCATGCAGGCGGACGAGTTGCGGGAGACCAGCCTGCGGCGGCGGAGGTTCTTCCCGCATGTCACTGCCTATGTGGCCGCCGTGCCGACATATGTCGGTGGGTTCATGACCCTTGGCTGGGCTGCCAAGGACCCATCCCTGACCAGCGTGCCGGCCGAGGAGATCCGAAGCCGAGCGGCCGCGGCGGGGATTCTGGGAAGCACACAGTACTGGACGCCGGATATTCATGTGGGCGCATTTCATCTGCCGCCGTATATCGCCCGGCACCTGCCGCAGGGATAGGGCCAGCGCGGATCTGCCATCAAGCTGCCGCCTTGGCCTGCGATGATGCGGCGCACGATGAGGAATTTTGGTTTCCACGCAGCTTCACGCCTCCGGTCCTGTCGGCCCTCCGGCGATCTGCTGCTGATTGAGGAAGTGCGCATGCGGTTTGTGGTTCGTCCGGTGATGATTGCTGCCTGTGTGCTGGCCGGGCTGTCGTCCGCGCATGCGCAGATCGAAAGCCGCGAGGGTATCGCCCTGCAGAACCAGATCTATCAACTCCGCGCCCAACTCCAGGTATTGCAGGAGCAGAGCGGCCGCGGCGGGCCCAGCCGACCGCCGACCTATCTGCCGCAGCCGCAGCAACCGCAATATGCCGGCCCCAGCAGCGATCTGCTGCCGCAGCTTCTGACCCGTGTCGATTCGCTGGAGGACCAGGTCCGCCAGCTTCGCGGTCGCGTTGATGAGTTGCAGAACCAGGTGCAGCAGCAGAACGCGGACCTGAGCAAGCGGATCGATGACCTGGCGTTCCAGATGGGTCCGCAAGGAAGTCCCCAGGGGAGTCCCCAAGGGCGGCAGCCCCCCGCCCCGCCAGCAGCGCCGCCCGGTGTCGTGGCACCTGCACCGTCGCCCACGCCCGCTCCCACTCCGTCGGCGAACCGCACGCCGGAGGCTAGCCTGCAGGAAGGCCGCGTCGCCCTCTCCCGGCACGACT
>DASQVN010000776.1:0-3098 GCA_035640755.1 Rhodopila sp. | reverse complement strand
CGGCGGCGGCACCCTCGCCGCCCGCCTCGCCGAGGCCGGCTTCTCCGTCATCGGCATGGACGCCGGCCCCTGGTGGCGCCCGCTGGAGGATTTCGCCTCCGACGAAGCCGAACAGACCAAGCTCTACTGGACCGATGACCGCATCGTCGCCGGCGAAAATCCCCTTCAGCTTGGCAGCAACAACAGCGGCAAGGCAGTGGGCGGTAGCACCGTCCATTTCGCCATGGTATCACTCCGCTTCCGCCCCGAATGGTTCAAGTCCCGAACCAAATTGGGCTACGGCTTCGACTGGCCGCTCGACTGGCGCGAGATGTGGGACTACTACACGGAAGTCGAGGACGCGCTGAAAATAGCCGGCCCTGTCAATTATCCCTGGGGTCCGAAGCGCCCCCGCTATCCCTATCGCCCGCATGAGCTGAACGCCGCCGCCCTCGCCCTCGCCGAAGGCTGCGAGGCACTCGGCATCAAATGGAGCGAAACCCCGATCGCCACGTTGTCAGCGCCCCGCGGCCTCGCCCACCCCTGCGTCTATCGCGGCTTCTGCGTCGCCGGCTGCTCGACCAACGCCAAGCAGAGCGTGCTGGTTACCTGGATCCCCCGCGCCGTCGCCGCTGGCGCCGAGATCCGCGACCTGTCCATGGTCGGCAGGATCGAGGTTGACGGCAGCGACCGCGTCACCGGCGTTCATTACTTCCGCGAAGGAAAATGGCGCTTCCAGAAAGCCCGCAACGTGGTCGTCGCTGGCTACGCGATCGAAACACCGCGCCTGCTGCTCAACTCCGCCACCGACCGATTCCGCAACGGCCTCGCGAACAGCTCCGGCCTGGTGGGCAAGTATTTCATGGTGCAGGCCAACCAGGCCGTCTGGGGCATCCATGAAAGGGAAATCCGCAGTTACAAGGCCCCGCCTTCGCTCGCGCTGACCGAGCACTGGAACTACGACGACAACAAGGATTTCTTCGGCGGCTACTGTTACATGAGCCAGGGCCCCCTGCCGCAGCTCTGGGCCAGCACCCAGGCCAGCGCGCATGGACTATGGGGCCAGCCCCTGATGGACGCGATGCAGCAGTACAATCACACCGTCGGCCTGAGGATCGTCGGCGAGATGCTCCCCCAGGAACGCAACCGGGTCACCGTCACCGATGTCAAGGACCAATACGGCCTCCCCATCGCCAAGGTCGAATACACCTGGTGCGACAACGACAAGGCGCTGATCAATCATTCCCTGAAATTCATGACCCGCGCCCTGGAAGCGATCAACGTCAGGGACATCTGGGAGCAGACCGACGACACCTGCCACATGAACGGCGGCTGCCGCATGGGCGACGACCCGAAAACCAGCGTCGTCAACGCCGACTGCCGCACCTGGGACATCCCCAATCTGTGGATCTGCGACGGCTCTGTCTTCCCCACGGTCGGCGGCGCGAACCCGTCGCTCACCATCCAGGCCATCGCCTGCCGCACCGCCGATCGCATCAAGGCCCTGGCGGCGCGGGGGGAGTTATAGGTTGGTCAGGTGCCACGGTCCCAACGGATCGTCGCACGGTTGGATCAATCCGGCGCCTATGGTAGCCTGATGCCATGGTGATTTCCCTCGTCCTCACCCCCGAACAGCAGGCTTGGCTCGACGCGCATGTTGCCAGCGGCGACTTCACCTCGGTCGAAGCCGCTGCACGCCAACTCATCGCCGAACGCATACAGGAGCGAGAGGCCGAGGAAGCCGACGACCTCACCTGGGCCGGTCCCTACATCGCCGAAGCCCTGGAGGAAGCCGCGGGGCGATGTCCTGACGCTGGAGGAACATCGTGCCCGCAACGCGGCCCGCCTCACGGCGCTCAAGGGTTAAAAGGCCCGTCGCCGGAGCCAACATGCGGTGTCAACTGCGCCCTTCCGCAGCCTGATGGCGAGAATCCTGATCACGACCGCCGCTGACTCCGACACCGATGCCGTTCTCGCGGACCTCGCCGCAAAAGCCGGGCATCACATCGCCGAAAGGTACAATGCCCGCTTCGATAAGCTGTACCAGTGCCTCGCCGACCACCCCGAGAGCGGCGCACCGCGACCCGCCTCGGTTCGACGATCGGGATTGGCATCGTCTCGCCGCACATCGTCATATACCGGCACAGCGCCTCCGATGATGTAGTGACCGTGCTGCGCATCGTGCACGGCCCGCATCGCATCATCGGCAAGCTGTTGCGCAAGGGCACCTGATCCCCCACCTTTCCCCGCCCCCCAACCTCGACTATCCCTCCCCGCATAGCCCGAACGCGGAGGAAACCCCACCCATGGCACGCACCCACAGAATCGCGGTCCTGCCCGGCGACGGCATCGGCAAGGAAACCGTGCCCGAATCCCTCAAGGTTCTCGACGCGGCCGCACGCCGCTTCGGCTTCGACCTGCAGCTCACCCACTACGACTGGTCCTGCGAGACTTACAAACAGACCGGCCGGATGATGCCGGACGACGGCCTCGACCAGCTCTCCCAGTCCGACTCCATCCTGCTGGGTGCTGTCGGCTGGCCCGGCGTGCCCGACCACGTCTCCCTCTGGGGCCTGCTCATCCCCATCCGCCGCGGCTTCGACCAGTACGTCAACCTTCGCCCCTGCAAGCTGCTGCCCGGCGTCCGCACCCCCCTGGCGGACCGCACGGAAAAGGACATCGACTTCTACGTCGTCCGCGAAAACACCGAGGGCGAATACTCCTCCGTCGGCGGCCGCATGTTCGAAGGCACCGACCGCGAATTCGTCTCCCAGCAGAGCGTCTTCACCCGCAAGGGCACCGATCGCATCCTTCGCTATGCGTTCGAGCTCGCCCGCTCCCGCCCCAGGAAGCACCTGACCTCCGCCACCAAGTCCAACGGCATCACCTTCACCATGCCATACTGGGACGAGCGTTTCGCCGCCATCGGCAACGAATACCCCGACATCCGCACCGACCAGTACCACATCGACATCCTCTGCGCCCATTTCGTCCAGCACCCGGACTGGTTCGATGTCGTCGTCGGCTCCAACCTGTTCGGCGACATCCTCTCCGACCTCGGCCCCGCCGTCGCCGGCTCGATCGGCATCGCCGCCTCGGCCAACATCAACCCCGAGCGC
>DASQVN010000775.1:0-4875 GCA_035640755.1 Rhodopila sp. | reverse complement strand
CCGCCGCGATCTGCCGAGCCTTCTCGATCACCTTGTCGATTGCAAGCGTCACCGCCGACCCGCCAACGCACAGCGCGCCGGACCCGCCGTTCCCCTTGCCGCCGGCCAGCAGGTCGGTATCGCCGCCCTCATAAAGTATCCGCTCCAGGGGCACCCCGAACCGCTCCGCGACAAGCTGGCTGAACGCGGTCTCCAACCCCTGCCCAACCGACATGGACCCGGGGCGCAACACCAGCGTGCCGTCCTCGGCCAGCTTCAGCGTCGCCATGTCCTTGGTCGGGCGCAGGAACGGGCCGCCCGCGACCTCGATGCAGTTGCACAGGCCAATCCCGCGCAGCCTGCCCCGCCGCTCCGCCTCCGCTCGGCGTTGCTCGAACGTATCGAGTTCCGCCATCTCGGCGGCAAGCTTCATGTTGCCCTCGAATTCCCCGCAATCGTAGGTGAAGGTCAGCGCGGTCTTGTAGGGCATCGCCTCGGGCGGGATCAGGTTGCGCCGGCGCAGCTCATACGGGCTCAACCCGATCTCCCGCGCGGCGACATCGACCAGCCGCTCGATCGCATAGGTCGCTTCGGGCCGCCCGGCGCCGCGATACGCCGCCGTCGGCACGGTATGCGTCAGAACGCCGCGGACCTGCGCGGCAATGTAGGGAATGCGATACACCCCGGCGATCCCGCCGATATTGCCGACGCACCAGCCCGACCGGGACGAGACATAGGCGCCCAGGTTCACATCCCACCGCAACCGCAGCGCGGTGAACATCCCGTCCTTGTCCAGCCCGAGCGATGCGGTGATCCGCATCTCCCGCGCCTGTTCGTCGGTCAGGAATCCCTCGGTCCGGTCGGAGATCCAGCGCACCGGCCGCCCCAGCCGCCGCGCCGCCCAGGCCACCAGCGCAGGCTCGATATGCACCCCCGACTTCATCCCGAAGGAACCGCCGACATCGCCCGGCAGGACGCGGATATCGGTCGGCTCGAGGTGCAACACGCCGGATGCCAGCCCGTTGCGCAGCCCAAACGGGGACTGGTGCGACGCATGCAGCTCGATCCGCCCATCCGGCCCAATGGCAGCCCAGGCACCGCGCGGCTCCATCGGGTTGGCGGTGACACGGGAGACCGTGAACTCCAGATCCGTCACGTGGGCAGAGCCGGCCAGCGCGCCCTCGGCCCCGGCCGCATCGCCGCGCTGCCAGAGGAAGCCGATATTGTCCGGCACCTCATCCCACACCGCGGGCGCCCCGGGTTGCAGCGCCTGCAACGGGTCCGTGACCACCGGACGGGCGTCGTACTCGACCTCGATCGCCTCGGCCGCATCCTGCGCCGCAGCGCGGCCGTCGGCAACGACCATGGCAACCGGCTCCCCCACGAACCGCACCCGCCCGCGGGCGAGCAGGGAACGGTCCGTCTTCGGCGCGGGCTCCCCATCCGGGCGGGGAAAGTTGATGCCGCCGGGAATCGGCGACACATCCGTCAGATCGGCTGCGGTGTAGACCGCGATCACGCCTGGGACGCCGCGCGCCGCATCCGTGTCGATGCGCGTGATGTCGGCATGCGCGTAGGGCGAGCGCAGGAACCAGGCGGTTGCCGTGCCGGGGGGCGCCGCATCGGCGGCATAGTTTCCCTGCCCGACGAGAAGCCGGTGATCTTCCCGGCGCCGGATCGATCTGGCCTGAAATGTCGCCATGTCATCCACTCCCTGCAATCTCTCCCGGGCAGCATACCCGGTCTGACAGGAAGCGCGATTCAGCGGCGTTGGATGCCTCCGTCCCCGAAAACGGGACGGAGGCACGTGGGGCTAGACTTGGAGCGTGTGATCCACGTTTTCCGGCGGGTCCGCCTCAAGCGATCACGCGCTGGAACAGCCTAGTAGTCGGCGGCATTCGGATCGAAGTCGAGAACCGTGTCGCCCGGATGCACCGCGCTGTCACCCGCATAGATGTCGCGGTCCTTGGTCTCCGGGACGAAGATCAGGCCGATCACGGCGGTGGCGGCGGCGATGATCACCGGGTACCACAGCCCGTAGAAGATGCTGCCGGTCTGGGCGTTCATCGCGAACACCGTGGCGGGCAGCAGGCCGCCGAACCAGCCGTTGCCGATATGGTACGGCAGCGACATCGACGTATAGCGGATCCGCGTCGGGAACAGCTCAACCAGCGCCGCCGCCATCGGGCCATAGACCATGGTGACCAACACGATCAGGTAGCTCAGGATGATGATGATCGCGAACGGCTGGACGCGGAAGATGTCCCAGGGGTGCGCCATCTTCACCACCGACGGGTTCGACGCCGCCGGATAGCCGACCGCTGTCAGTGCCGCGGACAGGTCCTTGGCGAAGGACGGCGCCTTGGGGTCGAGCGTCGTGTCGCCGATCTTCACACTGGCCGGCGTCCCGGCCGGCGCATCCTGCTGCGAATAGGTGACCGAGGCACGCGCCAGCGCCCCCTTGGCCACGTCACAACCCTGGGTGAACTTCGAAAGCCCGGTGGGGTTGAACTGGAAGGAGCAATCGGACGGATCGGCCACCACGACCACGTTCACCGTCTCATGCGCCTTCGCCAGCGCCGGGTTGGCCGTCTCCGCCAGCAGGTTGAAGACCGGGAAGTAGGTCACCGCGGCCAGCAGGCAGCCGCCCAGGATGATCGGCTTGCGGCCAATCCGGTCGGACAGCCAGCCGAACAGCACAAAGCCGCCAACGCCGATCACCAGCGCCCAGGCAATCAACAGGTTGCTGGTGAAGGCATCCACCTTCAGCACGCTCGTCAGGAAGAACAGCGCGTAGAACTGTCCGCAGTACCAGACCACCGCCTGACCGGCGACCAGCCCGAGCAGCGCCAGGATCGCCCACTTCGCATTCCGCCACTGGCCGAACGCCTCGCTCAGCGGCGCCTTGGCGTGCCGGCCCTCCGCCTTCATCCGCAGGAAGGCGGGGCTTTCGCTGAGCTGCAGGCGGATCCAGACCGACACGCCCAGCAGGATGATCGAGACCAGGAACGGGATGCGCCAGCCATAGGCGGCGAAATCCGCCGAACTCATGGCACTCTGCACGCCCAGGATGACCAGCAGCGACACGAACAGGCCCAGCGTCGCCGTCGTCTGGATCCAGCTTGTGTAGAAGCCGCGCCGGTTCTGCGGCGCGTGCTCAGCCACATAGGTGGCCGCGCCGCCGTATTCGCCGCCAATCGCCAGGCCCTGCAGTAGGCGCAGCCCGATCAGGATGACCGCCGCAGTCAGGCCGATCGAGTCCGAGGTCGGCAGAATGCCGACGATGAAGGTCGACGCGCCCATGATCAGGATGGTCACCAGGAAGGTATATTTGCGCCCCACCAGGTCGCCCAGCCGCCCGAATACCAGCGCACCGAACGGCCGCACCAGGAATCCGGCGGCAAACGCCAGCAGCGCAAAGATGTTGCGCGTCGTCTCGTCAAACTGGCTGAAGAACTTCAGACCAATGATAGCCGCCAGCGAGCCATACAAGTAAAAGTCGTACCACTCGAAGACCGTTCCCAGCGATGAGGCAAGAATGATCTTCCTCTCCTCCGCGGTCATCGGGCGTGTGGGCAGAGTCCCCACACCCGTCGACCCGGCTGCACTGACACCCATTGGACTTCCCCTCCAAGCAACCCTGTCCCGTAGCGGCATGCGGCATTCCGTCCGCATCGACCAGGCCGTCCGATCGATCAGACCGAAATCGAATCGTGACGCACCGGATCACGCAACAATACAGGAATTTTAGCCACTGAAACAGGAGAAAGATTCCGCAGCGTTACCGGCTAAATCGTTGGCCAGATTGGCTGAACGAAATGTGTACGGTCAGCGCCCGCCATCCACCTGCAGCACTTGCCCACTGACAAACCCAGCCAGGTCGGAAGCAAAAAACAGTACTGCATTGGCAATATCCTGCGCCGAACCAAGCCGCCGCATGGCGATCCGCTCCAACAGCGCCCGCTGCCCCGCCGGTCCATAACCCGCCCACTGCCGCTCGGTCGCCGCATTGGTCCGCACGAACCCAGGCGCTACCGAGTTCACCGTGATGTTGAACCGTCCCAGCTCATGCGCAAGCTGGCGCGTCAGCCCGACCACCGCATGCTTCGCACTGCAATACGCCTGTATGCCAGTGAGCGACGGCTGCAGCCCGGCGCCGGAACTGATGTTCACGATCCGCCCGCCGCCCGCCCGCTTCATCCCCGGCACTACCGCTCGGCACAGCGCAAACGCGGCATGGATGTTGATGTCGAAGATGATGTTCCAGTCAGCGTCGGCAACATCCTCCACCGGCACCGGCTCCTGCCCCGCCACCCCGCCGGCATTGTTCACTAGCACGTCGACGCCGCGGCCGGCCGCCTGCTCGACCGCGGCGATCCACGCCGCGCCCGCGCCGCGGTCCCGCAGGTCCATCACATGCGTGCTGATGCCGCCAGCCGCTGCCGTCTCCGCCAGCCCTTCAGGCGCCAGGTCGGTCGCGAATACGCGTGCCCCGAGCGCGGCAAAGCTCTGCGCGACCGCCCGCCCGAAGCCATGCCCGGCACCGGTGACTGCAACTGCCTTGCCGTCGAACCTGATCTGCATCGGTCACGTCCCCCATGCCGTCAGCAGAGCCGTCAGCAGACATGCCGCCAGCAGATCAGCCGGGAAACTCCGCGTCAATCGGCACCACCACCGTGCTGGCACAGTCGGTGCGGCCGGACAGGATGCAATCCTCCATGCGGGCGCGGGACCGAAGCTGCTGCACCAGGAACAGGCAGCAGATCAGCACCAGCAGCACGACGATGATGCCGAGCAGGTTCGCCGTCTGCCGGTCATCGCCGTCCTCGGCAGGCCTCTCCTCCATCCATCGGTGATGTCGATACACGCTGACCCTCCGACCGGAATGGCACCCCA
>DASQVN010000774.1:0-4706 GCA_035640755.1 Rhodopila sp. | reverse complement strand
AGCCCGATTAGCAGCGGGATGCCGTGTCCGGCTGGCCCCGTACGGCATGTGAGGCACGGCATCTGGCATGTCGCCATGGTCGAAAAGGCACCCCTGGTGTGATTACCTCATAGGGTAATCCCATGGTGAAAGCTCATGGATATCACCAAAGACATCCAACCCATGACCACATTCCGCAATCATTCGGCGGAGTTCATACGCCACCTGCGGGAAACCCGTCGCCCGCTGATCCTGACCGTCACCGGGTCATTTCGCGATCGATGGGCAGGCCGGCGTCGTGACGGTGCTGCACATCCGCCACTACGAAACCCGCCCCTTCATCACCGGCACCCGTACCCCCTGTCCCCGCAACACCGGCATCACCCGTGCATTGGTCGCCAGCCGCGAATCCCCGCCGAACCGCCACTTCAGCGCCGGCGTCGGCGTCCACACCTGCTGCGTCTCCACCATGCCCACCGCCGTCCCAAGCTGCAGGGCAACCGGGTGGTCTGCCGGCACGTGCGGCAGTACGGCAATGACCAGATCCGCAAAGGAGTAGTCCTTCTCCAGCGTACAGGTCGCGCCGGCCGTCGCCGCCGCCTGCCGGATCGGCTCGGTTACCGCACGCGCCGTCAGCACGATCGGGCATGCCTCATACCCCGGCAGCCGCCGGATCCGCGCACACGCGTCCAACGGCGGCAGCCGCTGCTCGCCAATGTCGAGCACGATCAGGCTCGCCACCACCTGCTGCGCATACGCCTCGGCCTCCGGCGCCTCATTGGCCAGCAGGACCAGGAAATCGCACCGGCTGAACTCCACGCGCAGCCCGTTGGAGATGATCGGATCACGATCGGCGATAATGACGGTAGGAGGCGTGTTCATGCGACCGCATGATGACGCCGAGACCTTACCGAAGGGTTAACGTCCGCCGGATAAACCTACCGTACCGCCCCCATCACCCAGGCCAGTACGCCCTTCTGCGCATGCAGCCGGTTCTCCGCCTCATCGAACACCACCGACTGCGGCCCGTCGATCACGTCGGCATCGACCTCCTCGCCCCGGTGCGCCGGCAGGCAGTGCATGAAGACCGCATCCGGCGCCGCCTTCGCCATCAACCGGCTTGTGACCCGGTACGGCGCCAGCATGTTGTGCCGGCTCTCGTTCGGATCATCCGACATCGACACCCACGTATCGGCCACCACACAGCGTGCCCCGGCCACCGCGGCCTCCGGGTCATCGGTCAGCTCGATCGAGCCGCCCTCCGCCCGTGCCCAGGCCACGAGATCCTCCGGCGGCCGCAGGCCGTCCGGAGTCGCCAGCCGCAGCGTGAACCCGAACCGCACCGCCGCCTCGATCCAGCTTCTTGCGACGTTGTTGCCATCGCCGCACCAGGCGACCACCTGCCCGGCAATCGGCCCGCGATGCTCCTCGAACGTTAATACATCCGCCATCAGCTGACAGGGATGCGAGGCCTCGGTCAGCCCATTGATCACCGGCACCGTCGCATGCGCCGCCAGTTCCATGAGCTTCGCCGCCTTGTCGGTGCGCAGCATGATCGCGTCGACGTAACGCGACAGCACGCGGGCGGTATCCGCCACCGTCTCTCCGCGCCCGAGCTGCGTCTCCTTTCCCGACAGCACGACCACGTCGCCGCCCAACTGACGCATGCCCACCTCGAACGACACGCGCGTTCGGGTCGAGGGCTTCTCGAAGACCAGCGCCAGCGTCTTGCCGGCCAACGGGGGGGCGAGCGGGCGCGAAGCTGCGCCCCCCGCCCGCTTGAACCGTGCCGCCACGTCGAGCATCTGCCGCAGCGTCGGCGTGTCGAAATCACGCAGGTCGAGGAAGTGGCGCGGCCCCGCCCCCTTCCCGGAGTGATCCTCGACCTCCTCCTGAGGCCGGAGCCGGACCGCGCCGCTCATTGCGCCGCCGCCTGCCGGGCAGCGCCGGCACACTTGGCGGCGGCCCGACGCAGCATGGCCACCGCCTGATCGAGGTCGCTGTCGGTCACCACCAGCGGCGGCGCCAGCCGCAGCACGTTGTCGCCGGCGGTGATCGCCATCAGCCCCTCGGCCACGCACGCCGCCTGCACCTGCCCCTGCGGCATGGCACACTTCAGGCCGAGCAGCAGGCCAAGCCCGCGTGCGTTCTCGAACACCGTTGGGATTTCCCGCGCGATCGCATCCAGCTCCGCCTTCAGCTTCGCGCCCTTGCGCTGCACATCCTCCAGGAACCCCGGCGCCAGGATCACGTCCAGCACCGCGTTCCCCGCCGCGCAGGCCAGCGGGTTGCCGCCATAGGTGGTGCCATGCGTTCCGGGCTTCAGCGCCTTGGCAAATTCTTCCTTCGCCAGCACCGCCCCCAGGGGAAACCCGCCGCCGATGCCCTTGGCCGAGGACATGACGTCCGGCGTGATCCCTGCCCATTCATGCGCGAACAGCTTGCCGGTACGCCCCATGCCGGACTGCACCTCATCCATCCCAAGGATGATGCCGTACTCGTCGCACACCGTCCGCAGGTCGCGCAGGAACTGCATGTCGGCAGGACGCACCCCGCCCTCGCCCTGGATCGGCTCGACGATGATGCCGCAGGTCTGCGGCCCGACCTTGTCGCGCACCGCGTTCATGTTGTTGAACGGCACGTGGTCGAAGCCATCGACCACCGGCCCGAAGCCCTCCAAATAATGCGCGTTGCCCGTCGCCGCCAGCGTCGCCAGCGTGCGCCCGTGGAACGCGCCCTCGAAGCAAATGAACCGGTACCGCTCCGGCTTCCCGGCATCCGACATCGCTCGGCGCATCATCTTGATCATGCCCTCGTTCGCCTCGGCGCCCGAGTTGCAGAAGAACACGCTGTCGGCAAACGTCGCATCCACCAGCCGCTGCGCCAGCCGCTCCGCCTGCGGAATGCGATACAGGTTCGAGGTGTGCATCACCTTCGCCGCCTGTTCGGCGATCGCCTGCGCCAGGTGCGGATGCCCATGCCCAAGGCTCGCCGTCGCGATGCCCGAGCCGAAATCGAGGAATCGTCGCCCGTCCACCGTCCACAGCCAGGCGCCCTCGCCCCGCTCAAAGGCGAGGTCGGCACGTGCGTAGTTCGGCAACAAAGCGGGAATCATCGGAATGACAAACCTTGGTTGTTGGACTTTCCACACAGATCGCCCGCCCGCGACGTGTTCGGGGCGGGTCCGGGGAAACGCCGATCATTGGCGATCACAACCCCTGTGTCAAACGGGTCCCGCGCGAAATCCTTTGCACGCCACCGCGCGCTTGGCATGGTTGCGAACATGCCCGATGCCTCCACGCCCCCGCCGGACGCGGACTCCCTCTACCAGGCGGCGCTGACCTACCTGGCCCGCTACAGCGCCACCCGTGCCAGCCTGCGCCAGGTGCTGGAGCGGAAAATCGCCCGCTGGGCCCGCACTCAGCCCGACCAGGAAGCGATCGAACCCGCCCTTGCCGCCGCGCGCGCCGCCATCCCCCCGATCATCGAGCGCCTGGTCCGCACCGGCGCCGTAAACGACGCCACCTTCGCCGAAACCCGCGCCCGTGGCCTGAGCCGTGCAGGCAAGTCCTCCCGCTCCATCCAGCTTCGCCTCGTCGCCAAAGGCGTCGCCCCCAACCTCGCCCACGAAGCCGCCGCGACCACCCCGGAAACCGAACTCGCCGCCGCGCTGGTGCTGCTCCGCCGCCGCCGCCTCGGCCCGTTCCGCGCCGGAGAGCCCGACCGCACCCGCGAGCTCGCCATCCTGGCCCGCGCCGGCTTCAGCCCCGAGATCGCCGCGCAGGCGCTCGACCTCCCGTCCGACGAAGCCGAACAGCGCATCCTCGACCTGCGGCGCTGATCAGTGTCACCCAACGCCGGTCTTCGTCGTCCAACGCTGGTCTTCCGTCATGGCCGGGCTCGACCCGGCCATCCACGCACCAGAGGTGCCGCCACGCGTTGCGGCGCCGACACCGAGCAGATGGCCGGGTCGAGCCCGGCCATGACGGAAACGTCGCGATGCGCGATGGCCGCCCGCAGCTCCCCGTCCACCACAGCTCTCCGCCCAGTGCCCCGTCACGCGAGTGCCCCGGTCAGATCGGAAGCGGCCCCGCCTTCATCCGCTCCATGCTGAACCGGCTGCTCACATTCCGCAGCGGCACCGCGCCGATCAATTTGCGGTAAAACTGGTCATACGCCGCGATGTCCGGCACCACCACGTGCAGCAGGTAGTCGACGTCGCCACTCATGCGCCAGGCGTCGACAATCTCCGGCGTCGCGCGGATCACGTTGGCAAATCGCGCCAGCCATTCGCTGGAGTGATCCGCCGTCTCCACCTCCACAAAGACCGACACCGGCAGCCCGATCTTGTCCGGATCCAGCACGGCCACCCGGCGTGTGATGATCCCGTCCTGCTCCATCCGCCGGATGCGTTTCCAGCATGGCGTCTGGGTCAGTCCCACTTTGTCCGCGATCTCCCCCAGCGACAGTGAGGCGTCGGCGGACAGAAGCCGCAGGATTTCCCGGTCGACCCGGTCAAGAGTCTTGTCATCAGCCATCAAGGCGGTCCCTCAGGGCAAGCTGGTTGCTTTGTCCCGCCCTCTTAACTGGTTCCGCCAGAGAAGAAAATTGCCCAAATAGCCGAACACAGACCGAACAGCAGAATTATCTTCCAGACACGGCATGCTCCGCCGGCGTCCGCAGCGTCAGCGCCAGCGCGTGAAGTCCGCCCTGTTCGGCCGGCCCGA
>DASQVN010000773.1:0-2511 GCA_035640755.1 Rhodopila sp. | reverse complement strand
TTGTCCTCGAACCACAGGCGGGCGGTGTCGGATGCCTTCTGGCCGACGGTGACGACCTGCAGGGCGATGACGTCGCGTTCGGCGTCGTCGATGTCGCGGAAGAAGTCGGCGATGCACTCGCCGTCCTCCTTCGGCTGGCGGGGCAGGGTGAAGCGGGCGACCTCGGTGGTGCCGTCCGGTTCGAAGATGATCAGGTCGTTGCCCTGGCCGGCGGCCTTCCAGTAGCCGTAGGCGGCCTGGGGCTTCAGGATGTCGTGCTGGTCGCACAGGGAGAGCATGCGGCGCATGACCGGGCGCAGTTCCTGCTTGGCCCAGCCGAGGAAATCCTCGAGCGAGCGGCCCTGTTTGCGGAAGCCCCACTGGAATTGATACAGGCTGCGTTCGTTGACGAAGGGGACGATGGCCTTGGGGGGCGCCTCGATTACGCGGGCGCCCCAGAAGGGCGGCTCGATGACCGGCTGGTCCTGGGTGAGGCGGCGGCGGCGAGCCTGGACGGCGGTGACATCGACGGGCTGGAAGGCGCGCGGGGCGGCCTGGCCGAGGGTGCGCGATGTGTTACGCGCCTTGCCGACGCGCTTTGACTGGATGACGGCGAGGTAGTCGTCGAAGGCGTTGCCGGTGACGCGGTCCATCAGGTGCAGGCCGTCGAAGGCGTCGCGGGCGTAGGCGACGCGGCCGCTGGCATAGGCGCGGACGCAGTCATCCTCGACATAGTTGCGGGTCAGGGCGGCGCCGCCCAGGAGGACGGGGATTTCGATGCCCTGTCGGGACATTTCTTCCAGGTTCTCGCGCATCACGACGGTGGATTTCACGAGCAGGCCGGACATGCCGATGGCATGGGCGCGGTTTTCCCTCGCGGCGGCCAGCATGTCGGTCAGCGGCACCTTGATGCCGAGGTTGACGACACGGTAGCCGTTGTTGGTCAGGATGATGTCGACGAGGTTCTTGCCGATGTCGTGCACGTCGCCCTTCACGGTGGCGAGGACGATGGTGCCTTTTTCCTGGCCCTCGATGCGTTCCATGAAGGGTTCGAGGTAGGCGACGGCGGCCTTCATGGTTTCCGCGCTCTGCAGCACGAAGGGGAGCTGCATCTTGCCGGCGCCGAACAGGTCGCCGACGACCTTCATGCCGTCGAGCAGGATGTTGTTGATGATGTCGAGCGGGGCGTTGGTCCTGAGGGCCTCGTCGAGATCCTCGGTCAGGCCCTTGCGGTCGCCGTCGACGATGCGGTCCTTCAGGCGTTCCTCGGCGGTTTCGGCGCGCTTCTTGGCCACCGCGTCGGCGGCCTTGCGGCCGGCGAAGAGTTCGAGAAGCTTCTGCAGCGGATCGTAGCCGTCGCGGCGGTGGTCGAAGATCAGGTCCTCGGCGACCTGGACTTCCTCGGGCGCGATCATGTGCAGCGGGCGGATCTTGGAGACGTGCACGATGGCGCCGGTCATGCCGGCCTTCATCGTGTGGTCGAGGAAGACGCTGTTCAGCACGGCGCGGGCGGCGGGATTGAGGCCGAAGCTGATATTGGAGAGGCCGAGGATGATCTGGATATCCGGAAATTCCTGGCGGATGGCGCGGATGCCTTCGAGGGTCCAAAGGCCGAGCTTGCGGTCGTCTTCGTTGCCGGTGGCGATGGTGAAGGTGAGGGGGTCGATCAGCAGGTCGGACTGGGCGAGGCCGTGCCTGTGGCAGGCGAAATCAACCAGGCGGCGGGCGACGCGCAGCTTGTCCTCGGTGGTTTTCGCCATGCCCGCTTCGTCGATGGTGAGCGCGATGACGGCGGCGCCGAAACGTTTGGCGAGGACCAGGCGCTCCGCGGCGTGGTGTTCGCCGTCCTCGAAGTTGATGGAGTTGATGATGGGTTTGCCGCCGTGCAGCTTGAGGGCGGCTTCGATCACCGGGGTCTCAGTGCTGTCGATCACCAGGGGGACGTTCACCGAGGCGGTGAAGCGGCGGATCACCTCCTGCATTTCGGCGTTTTCGTCGCGGCCGACGAAGGCGGTGCAGAGGTCGAGCGCGTGGGAGCCTTCGCTGATCTGCTCGCGGCCCATGGCGATGCAGCCGTCCCAGTCGTGGGTTTCCTGCAGCTCGCGCCATTTCTTGCTGCCGTTGGCGTTGCAGCGTTCGCCGATGGCGAACAGGGCGTTTTCCTGGCGGAGCGGCACGGACTGATAGAGGCTGGCGACGGACGGGACCCAGACGATCCTGCGTTCGACCGGGGTGGGGCGGCTGCCCTGGGCACGCTTGCGGAGCATGGCATCGAGCGCGGTGATGTGCTCGACATTGGTGCCGCAGCAGCCGCCGATCAGGTTGACGCGGTCGTCGTGCACGAAGCGTTCCAGCCAGGTGGCGAGGTCGGTGGCGCCGAGGGGGTAGTGGGTGTGGCCGTCGACCAGCTCGGGCAGGCCGGCGTTGGGCTGGACGGAGACGAGGCCGGACCAGTTGGCGGCGAGCCAGCCGATGTGTTCGGCCATTTCCTGCGGGCCGGTGCCGCAGTTGAGGCCGATCAGGGGGACATCG
>DASQVN010000772.1:0-2213 GCA_035640755.1 Rhodopila sp. | reverse complement strand
TGGCGGGGTGGGCGTTGCGCATTCGTCATGGCCGGGCTCGACCCGGCCATCTGCGCACTCCCGGGCGCCCCAACGAGTAGCGGCACCGATATCGGGTAGATAGGCGGATCGCGTCGCAAACCGAACCGATGCCCACCCGTGACGACGAGGAATCCGACGATGGTCCGACGCGCGGAGACGCCATTCCCTATGCCACCGCCCCTCCTGCGGCGACGGGCATCGCCCCATTACTTCCGCCGCTGCTGCCCCGCCAGCCAGCGGAACACCACCGAAAAATCCTTCGCGCCGTCCCCGGCATCCACCACCTGCTGGTAGAATGACAGCGCCTGCGCGCCCAGCGGCGTCGGCGCCCCGGTCGCCTCGGCCGCGGCCTGCGACAGCTTCACGTCCTTCACCATCAGCGCCGCCATGAACCCCGGCGCATAGTCGCGCGACGCCGGCGCCGTCGGCACCACGCCCGGCGCCGGGCAATACGCCGACAACGCCCAGGAGTTCGACGTCGCGGTCGAGCAGATCGCGTGCAGCTTGCCCCAATCGAGCCCGAGCTTCTGCGCCAGGATGAACCCCTCGGCCACGCCCACCATGTTGATGGCCAGCATCATGTTGTTGCAGATCTTCACCGCTTGCCCCGCCCCCGGGCCACCGGCATGGAAGATGTTCTTCCCCATCGCCTCCAGGATCGGCTTGCCGCGCGCGAAACCCGCCTCCGACCCGCCGACCATGAAGGTCAGCGTGCCGTTCTGCGCCCCAAGCGTGCCGCCCGAGACCGGCGCGTCCAGCATCGCAAGCCCGGCCTTCTCCGCCTCGGCTGCCACCGCGCGCGCACTGTCCACGTCGATCGTGGAGCAGTCGATCAGCAGCGGCCCAACACTCTTGACCGTCTCGATGATGCCCCCCTGGTGCAGATAGACGTCGCGCACATGCTCCCCCGCCGGCAACATGGTGACGACGACTTCAGCACCTTTCACCGCCTCGGCGGCGCTGCCCGCAGCCTTGCCGCCGGCCGTCGCCAGCGCGTCCAGCGCCGCCTGGTTCAGATCATAGCCGGTGACCGCGTGCCCCGCCTTGAGCAGGTTCGCCGCCATGGGCGCCCCCATGTTGCCCAGGCCGATGAAACCGATGCGCGCCATGGTCAGAGCACCTCGAAGATGTCATACACCGGCCCCTCGGGCGGGCGACTGCCCGTGCCGATGCCGAACACCTTGTTCAGCCAGGCATATTGCGGCGCCGCCGTCTCAAAATTCACCACTGTGCGGAAGTAATAGAGCGATGGATCGACGTATTCACCGCCGTTTACCTTGGCCATGACATCGGCCGGGCCATGCCGGAGGCCCCGGTACGTCATCCCGATCGTCGCCTTGTCATGCGTCTCCAGTACCAACCGCACATCCAGCGTGGTCACCCCATCCCCGCGGACCATCAGCCAGTCCGCCCCGCCCGGCAACACCGTGCCGCGCAGCTTCTCCCCCTCGAAGGTCCCGCCCGCCACCAGGCCGACCCGTCGCCCCCCGGCCGGCGTATCCCCGATCGTCTGCAAGCCGCTGACCGCGAGCTTGAGCGTCATCAAATGCGTAGTGCGTATCTCCGCCATCCCGGTTCCTCCCGCGTCCGTGGCCGCGGATCACACCCGATCCCGGCCACCGGCACAAGGGAGGCCCGGCACAAGCGAAGCATAGACGGCGCACAGACTGCAGACAGTGCCGCAACCTGACCCGCCTGGATCAGAGCCCGCACAGGGCCCAACGTGGTGGCGATTCACAAGCTTCGCCGTCAAACTATCTGCCAGCCGCGTACGAAGCCGGATTGACCTATTGCATCGACCAGGCGATCGACCGCGAACGTGATTGAGCCGGACAAAACGAAGCGTGGTGCCGCTCTCAATGGCCGGTCAGGGCGCCCACCCCGGCGCCGCCAGCGCCGCCGATAAGGGCACCCTTGCCGGCCCCTAACCCCGTGGCGCCCCCAACCGCCGCACCGCCGCCGGCCCCCAGCAAGCCACCGGTGACGGCCCGTGTGCCGCGTGTTTGACCGCACCCCACCGCCACGGCGCACGCAATGACCACCAAGGTGATCCGTGCCATCTGCCGCATGGCCATCTCCCTTCAAAGCCTCATGAACGAGTACAGGAATGCCAACGGCTCGGATGGAGGGTCGTTCGGCCGCCCCGTGGCTGAGGTGCGGTTCTCAAACAATATTTACTGCATCCCTATATC
>DASQVN010000771.1:0-19957 GCA_035640755.1 Rhodopila sp. | reverse complement strand
AGCAACTCGGCTTTCGCGGGGTCGTTCACCATGTCCCGGATCTTGTTCCGCACAAATTCCGATGCGGTGTCGTTCGATGCCTTGTTGAAGATCAGGTCATTGAACGCTGCCATGAAGGTGGTGCCGCCGCTGGCCCAGCGCTGTTCATAGATCGCCAGCCGTTCGGCTTCGGGGGTCTCAATGGCTGACTGGTCATTCGGGTTGGCGAGGATGCCGTTGCGGGACAGCCGAGCCTCGGCGCGCTTTGCCGGATAGGTCTGCTTCCAGGACTGCGCATATGCCTCCGGCATCGGGCCATTGCGGGATGGGATGCTGAAGTTGGGCGTGCGCTGGAACACGGTGACCTGCGCCGCCTGCTCCGCGATCACCGGGATCGACTGGATGCCCGAGGAGCCGGTGCCGATCACGGCGACCCGCTGGCCGGTGAAATCGACGCCCGCATGCGGCCAGTAGCCGGTATGATAGGTCTGCCCCTTGAAGCTGTCGCGCCCCGGGAAGTCGGGCACCCGTGCGGCCGACAGGCAGCCGGTCGCCATGATGCAGAACCGCGCGCTGATCACGTCTCCGCGATCCGTGCGGACGGTCCAGCGGCGCAGCGCGGGATCGAACACGGCCTCGGTGACCCGTGTCTCGAAGCGGATGTCGCGCCGCAGGTCGAAGCGGTCGGCGACATGGTTGGCGTAGCGGAGGATTTCCGGCTGGCCGGCGAACAGCTCGCTCCACTGCCATTCCTGCTGCAGCGCGTCGTCGAAGGAATAGGAGTACTGCATGCTCTCCACATCGCAGCGGGCGCCGGGATAGCGGTTCCAGTACCAGGTGCCGCCGACGCCGGCGGCGGCGTCGAACACGATGGCCGACCAGCCGAGGCCGCGCAGCCGATGCAGCATATACATGCCGGCGAACCCGGCGCCGACGATGACGGCATCCATCTCGGTGGTGATCGGCGGGCGCCCGGTTGCGGTCATTCTGGACATAAGTACTCCTTCGGTCATGTGCGGGGGGCATCGGAGCGGATGCGCAGGGGCGTGTCAACTGGTGAGTAGGGTTTGACACCGATCAGTCATATGACGCCTAGCGGGATTTGGGGTCGCAAAAACCGGGCCGGCGCGGCCTTATGCCTGCCGAAACCCCTTGACCGACTTCCCCGACGCGGCGATAAGGCGCGCCTTTCCTACTCCGGACGCTTACACCACCATGCTCAAGAGCACGCCCTCCATCAAACCGGCGGAGGTCAAGAAGGACTGGGTGCTGATCGACGCGGAAGGCGTTGTGCTCGGCCGCTTGGCTGCCCTGATCGCCAACCGCCTGCGCGGCAAGCATAAGCCGCAGTTCACCCCGCATCTCGATTGCGGCGACAACGTCGTGGTCGTGAACGCGGCCAAGGTGCGGGTGACCGGCAACAAGGCCGAGCAGTCGGTGTTCTATTACCACACGGGGTATCCGGGCGGGATCAAGGGGCGGACGATCCGGCAGCGGCTTGAGTCGCGGCACCCCGAGCGTGTGCTGGAGAAGGCGGTGGAGCGCATGATCACGCGCGGCCCGCTGCAGCGGCGGCAGATGACGCATCTGCACATCTATGGTGGCCCCACCCACCCGCATGACGGGCAGCAGCCGAAGCCGCTGGACGTTGCCGCGCTGAACCCGAAGAACAAGAGGGCCTGATCCCGATGTCTGACCGACATACCGGCACCTTGGCCGACCTGAAGGACGTGCTGGCCGCGCGCCAGGCCGCAACGGCGGCTGAAGCTGCCGCCGCGGGCCAACCCCCCGTCACGTCGGAGGCGCCGCGGCGGGAGCCGAAGCGCGACACGCTTGGCCGCTCCTACGCCACCGGCCGGCGGAAGGAGTCGGTGGCGCGCGTCTGGATCAAGCCGGGCCAGGGCGAGATCACGGTCAACGGCAAGCGGGTGGTGCAGTATTTCGCCCGCCCGGTGCTGCGGATGCTGATTACCCAGCCGTTCCTGGTGGCGGACCGGTACAACCAGTTTGACGTGTATTGTACGGTAACGGGCGGCGGCCTGTCGGGCCAGGCCGGCGCGGTGCGGCATGGCATCAGCCGGGCGCTGACCTATTACGAGCCCGAGCTGCGGAGCATCCTGAAGGTGGCTGGCTTCCTGACCCGCGATCCCCGCACGGTGGAGCGCAAGAAGTACGGCAAGGCGAAGGCGCGGCGCAGCTTCCAGTTCAGCAAGCGCTGATCTCTGGTTTTCCTCCCCGCGTGTCGGCTGGGCCTCGGTCCGGCGGGCACGCTTTTTTTCGGCTTTTCCGACGTGGGCCATCCTGCCGGCTGCCGTTGCAAATATCAAAACAGCAGCAGGACGGATTGTGATCCGGCGTGTGGGCCTATATTCTGGTGGAGGCTAGCACGACACCAACAAGGCAGGATGCCTCCCATGAAAATGCGTTATCTCGCAGCGATTGCCGCCGTGTCTGCGCTGTTCGCCGGGTCCGCCATGGCCCAGAACACCATGACCCAGGGCAACAATGACAAGGCGGCGTCGCCGGCCCAGCCGACGAAGCAGCGTACTCAGGGCGTGCCGTCGTCGATGAACAACCCGCAGTATGGCGGTCCGACCGCGTCCAAGCAGCAGTCCCAGGGCGTTCCATCGGCCCTGAACAACCAGCAGTACGGTTCGGACTGGCAGGCGAAGAAGCAGCAGTAGATCAGGCTGCGGCGCAAAGGGGTCTGTCTAGCACAGGCCCCTTTTGCATCCAAACTGAACATTATCCACATTTCTGCTTTTTCAGCATAGGTCTTATGCTGCTTTGCAGCGTTATCCTGCACCGCAGCACACCTATATGTCTCCGCGAACGGTCGGACGCCCCTGTCCAGACCTGAGACGGAGTAACGTTCCATGCGAGTTCTGCTCATCGCTGCCGTCGCCGCCGTGATCGGCGCGGGCTCGGCGTTCGCCCAAGGCCTGCCGCCCGGCACCACCCAGGAGTACGGCACCCACGCCTTCCCGAACCAGCCCTACCAGGACAAGACGGTCTTTTCCCAGCTGCTCGAGCGGTTCCAGACGAACCACAACGCGCCTGTCCGCAGCGCCGAGACCAGCGCGAAGACCCAGCAGGGTAGCTGAGAGACATGGCGCGGCCGGGAGATCGTCCCGACCGCGCACGCTTTCAGTAGGCGACGAATTTCGGGAAGCCCAGGAAGCTCGCGGCATCGATCGTCACCTGGAATCCGATCAGCCATGCGTTCGAAGGCTCCCGCGAGCCGATCGGGGCATCCAGGTTGTTCGGCGAGATCACATACTGCACGAACGGCTTGAAGGTGATCCCAGTGGCGATGCTGTAGCCGTAGTTCAGCTCAAAGATCCATTGGCTTTTGCTGTTTGGTCTCCGGGCGGAGTTGTTCGCATAATATGACCCGATCAGCCCGATCGTGTCGCTCGGCCGGAAATCGAACGGCGCCCGGTCATAGACACCGGCGTAGACCTGGGTCCAATACGGCGCGTTGCCGTTGTAGAAGATCCCGCCGCCAAACAGGGTGATGCTTTCCTTGGTGTGTGGGTCAGGGCGCCAGACCGTCTGCTCGGCCTGCGCGTAGATGGCGCTGCGCCCATGCCTTGGTATCCCGCCCGGCGCTGTGAAGTCCGCGTCATCCCAATATCCGCCCACGTCGTACTTCGCCGGATACCGCGAATTGTCGAACGTGGTTTGGTAACCCACTTCGGCTGGCACGAACACGCCGGCCGAGCCACCGAATCGCCAGCTGAAACCTTGCTCGTCCGTGCCCGCCTGCCTGGGGTCGTCCTGGTATGCGCCGGCGCGGACGTAGACATTCGGGTTGACCAGGAAGTTGACGAAGCCGCCCCAGGTCGAGACCGGGTAGGCCTGGTTGGAGTTGCTGAAATACCAGCTGCCCGGCTGCGCGCAGATGATGCTGGACGCAAACTCGCACGCGATATCCGATGTCGCGAAGTTGGTGGTCGGATTGGTGCGCCCGACCTGAATGTCGAGCCGGTCATTGTCGATCGCCTGCTCCCAGTAGAACTGCGACAGGCGGATCGCCCGGGTCGGCCCGGAGTTGGACTGCAACGGTCCCTGCGTGCCGACATTGGCGTTGACGTTGTAGCCGCTTCGTTCATCGAACGTAATATGTATCGAGGCACCCTGGAGGCCCATGATCTTCTGCAGATCAAGCACGGTGCCGAAGTAAAGCTCGCCTGTCCCGAAAGCCCCGGTCTTCAATCCGCCCGACACCAGGGCATCGAGATCATAGGTGTAGCCGAGCTGCAGGAAGATGCCACGGTCCGCCAGGCTCTTGCCGAATTCAGCAACCTGAGGGAACGGTGCCGCCGGCGGCGGCGGTGCTTGCGGTTGCGGCGCCGGGGTGGGTTGTGGAGCGGGAATCGGTGTCGGCGTGCCGGTTTGATCCGCCTGCGCATGGGCCGCCGTCATTCCGGCAGCCAGGAAAATGGCTGCGGACAGGTGGGACCATATGGCTTTGCGCACGACGTTCCGGCCCGGACCCGGCCGAGTGTATTGATTCATTGTTTCGTCTCCCTCCCGGCTTGGCGCCGCAGCCATTCGGTTCCAGCACCTGCTAAATGTCAAGGCACTGGCTTTGAAACGAAGCACAAAAAAAGGGACCGCCCCCGCCGTGCAACACTTTTGCGGGCCGCACGCGCTGGTCGCACGAAGTTCAGTCCGCCGCCGGTGTATCCCGCCTGCCGCGCCGTCAGGTATCCCGCCTGGGGCGCCGGCAGATCAGCCCAGCCGCTGGCGGCACATCGCGGAGAATCGTTCAGCCGCCAGCACGATCACGAAGACGATGATCAGCAGCAGGGAGACCTGCCGGTACTGGAACAGGTTCATCGCGGTCAGAAGCTGGAACCCGATCCCGCCGGCACCGACGAACCCCAGCACCAGGGAGGAGCGGATATTCTCATCCAGCCGGTAGAGCCCGATGCCGGTCAGCCCCGGCAGCACGGTGGGCAGAACGCCGTGGGTGAACACCTGCAGCCGCGTCGCGCCGGTCAATGCCAGCGCGTCGATCGGGGCCATGTCCATGTTCTCGATCGTCTCGGCGAACAGCCGCCCCAGCATGCCGACCGAGTGGACCGCCAGCGCGAGCCCGCCGGGGAACGGACCCAGGCCGACCGCGGTGACGAACAGCAGTGCCCATACCAGGTCCGGCACCGCGCGGGTGAACCCGATGACCGCGCGCGACAGATAGTACAGCACGCGCGACGGCGTAACGTTCGCGGCGGCCAGGAGGGACAGCGGCAGCGCCAGGATCGTTCCGGTTACGGTGCCGAACAGCGCGATGTCGATAGTCTCCAGGGTCGGCCACGCCGTATCGGGCAGCTGCGAGAAGTCGGGCGGGAAGGCGCGGCGGAGCATGTCCGCCATGCCGTGGATCCCGGTGAGAAGGTCCTGCGGCCGAGCCTGCACGACGACGAGGGCCTGGATGATGATGCACAGGATGGCGAGCAGGCAGGCCGTCCGAAGCGCGATGCCTGCCGCCCTGCCCCACGGCGCCAGCCGCTGCCAAATTCGGCGCCGCACGGTCCGCGCGGCGAGAATGCTGCCGCTCATGCCGCCCTCGGTGCATAGAGGTGGCCGACATCGCCGGGCGAGAGCTCGGGCCGCGGCCGATCGAACATGATCTCGCCCTGCCGCATGCCGACGATACGGTCGGCATAGGCGAAAGCGAGGTCGATCTGGTGCAGGACGCACAGCACTGCGAGATCGTCCCGATGCGCGAGGCTGCGCAGCAGGCGCATGATGTCGTGCGCGGCCTCGGGGTCCAGGCTGGCGACCGGCTCGTCTGCCAGCAGGACGGCCGGGCGCTGCAGCAAGGCCCGTGCGATCGCCACGCGCTGCGCCTGCCCACCGGACAGAGTGCCGGCGCGGCGCTCGGCCAGATGCTCCAGCCCAACTTCCCGCAGGCAGGTCCGCGCGGCCGGCAGCTCTGCCGTGGGCAGCCCGCCGAGCTTGGTCCAGACGGTGTCATGGCGGGCGAGCGCACCGCAGGCGACGCTGGCCAGGACGCTGCGGCGGCGCACCAAGCTGGCCTGCTGCCAGATCATCGCCATGCGCTGGCGTGCGCGGCGCAGCGCCTCCCCCTCCAGCGCGGCCAGATCGCAGCCGTCGAGCCAGATCTCACCTGCGCTGGGCCGCAGGCCACGGGTGATGCAGCGCAGCAGGGTTGACTTGCCGCAGCCATTGCCGCCCAGCACGACGAGTAGCTCCCCGGCGCGCACATCGAGGTCGATGCCGCGCACCGCGTGCACGCCGCTCGGGTAGCGCATGTGCAGGGCGCGCACGGACAGGCGATCCTGCTCCTGCATGACTGCTCCTGGATGGGGCCGGCTCAGCTCAGCTTCTCAAGGTCGATATGCAGCGTCCGGACCAGGTCGCGGATGCCGTCGTAGGCGGCGTCGGTCTGCGGCACGAAGTGTTCGCCGCCCAGGCCCATGATCTTGCGGTCGGCCGCGGGCAGGCTGCTCAGGTCGAGGGTCTGCAGCGCCTCGACCAGCCGCGCCTTGAACCCGGCGGGCAGGTCGGCGTGTACGCAGATCGGGTCGGTCGGGATGGGATCGGATTTCCAGAGGAAGACCAGGTCGCCGTCCTTGTAGTGGCCGCGTTGGGTGGCGGATTCAAGCTGCGCGCTGTTCAGTTCGCCCGCGTCCACCTTGTGGTTGTACAGCGCCTCGAATGATGCGGTATGGCTGCCGGCGTAGATGCCCTTGACGTCCTTGTCGGGATCGAGCCCGGCCTTGCGCAGCCCGTAGGCGGGGAACAGATGTCCCGACGTGGATGCCGGATCGGAGAAGGCGAAGGAATGGCCGCGGATATCGGCAACGCTCCTGATGCCGGACTGGGGGTGGGTTACGATGCTCGCCCAGTAATGATCGGGCTGGCCGTCCTTGCCGGCGAAGGCGGCGACGGCCTCGGCCTTCGCAACCTGGTGCGCCAGCACGTAGCCGAGTGGGCCGAACTCCGCCAGCTCCAGCTTGCCGTTGCGCATGGCCTCGATCTCGGCGTTGTAGCTGGTGGCGACGAAGACCTTGACCTCGCAGCCGATCCGTTCGCCCAGCAGCTTGCCGATGTGGTCGTAGATCGGCACGAGTTTCGCCGAGGTGTCGAACGGTTCCACGCCGAAGCGGACCACCCCGCCGTTCGGGCAGTCTGTGGCGGGCGCGGCCTGGGCGGGCGTGTTGGAGAGGGCGCCGGACAGGGCGGCAGCAAACGCCGCGCCCGCCAGAAGCGTGCGCAAGCGGAAAAGACGATTGTGCATGTCGATCCCCCGGAACTGTTCCCGCCGGTCTTACGGGATCGCCGACAGGGCGGGGTGACATCGCCATGAAGATCTGATGCCGCAACATATCGGCTTGGCCGCCATGACGACTTTGCTGGATGCAAACCCCGCAAGTCGTGGATGGCCCGCCTTCGCGGACCATGACGGATGCAGCCGCGGCCGGCGCCGATATCAGCCTTGGGGCGCGGCTTGGTCCAGGTCGAAATCCTGCGGCGGCGCAATGAAGATTTCCATCCGTGCGCCCTCGATGTTGCTCAGGTCCATGCCCGAGATCGTGCACACGAACGGCGCGCCCGTCAGGTCGCTCACCGCTCGGCCTATTGCCTCCTCGATGCTGGAGATCGAGACCTTCTTCAGCTCGTCGTAGAACACCGGGGCTCTCCTATGCTGCAGGGTGCGAACGCGTGCCGGGGCGGTCAGGACCTACCGCGGCAGCGTGCTGGCCCCCATCAGCGCGACATCGACCGCGCGGGCGCATTGCCGGCCTTCGCGGATCGCCCAGACCACCAGCGACTGGCCGCGGCGCATGTCGCCCGCGGTGAACAGGCGCTCGCGGGAGGTTTGATACTTCACCGTATCGGCCTGTACGTTGCCGCGCGCGTCCAGCGCCACGCCCGCCTGGTCCAGCAGTGCGCCGCGCTGCGGTCCCAGGAAGCCCATCGCCAGCAGAACAAGGTCGGCCTTCAGTGTGAACGCGCTGCCGGGGATTTCCTTCATCATCATCCGGCCGTCGGGTGTACGCTCCCACTCGACGCGGACGCATTCCAGCCCGGTCACCCTGCCCTTCTCGCCGACCGCGCGCTTGGTCAGCACCGACCATTCGCGGTCGCAGCCTTCCTCATGCGCGTGGGAGGAACGCAGCCGCAGCGGCCAGTCCGGCCAGACGAGCCCCTTGTTTTCCCGGAGCGGCGGCTTGGTCAGGATTTCGATCTGCGTGACCTTCGCCGCCCCCTGGCGGAGCGAGGTGCCGATGCAGTCCGACCCCGTGTCACCGCCGCCGATGACGACGACTTGCTTACCCTTGGCGCTGATCGTGCCCAGTGGCGCGGCAACGGCCTCATCGTCGCCCGCGACGCGCTTGTTCTGCTGGATCAGGAAGTCCATCGCGAAATGGATGCCGTCGAGGTCGCGTCCCTCGACATCGAGGTTGCGCGGCCACTCGGCGCCGCCGGCCAGCACAACGGCATCATGACCCGCCAGCAGCTCATCCACCGTGACGTCCTTGCCGACCTCGCAGCCGGTGCGGAAGGTCACGCCCTCGGCCGCCATCTGCTCCATGCGGCGGTCGATCAGGTGCTTCTCCATCTTGAAGTCGGGGATGCCGTAGCGCAGCAGCCCGCCGATGCGGTCGTGCTTGTCGATCAGCACCACGTCGTGGCCGGCCCTGGCGAGCTGCTGTGCGCAGGCCATTCCCGCAGGGCCCGAGCCGACGACGGCCACCGACCTGCCGGTCCTGCGCGCCGGCGGCTGCGGCTTGATCCAGCCCTCGGCCCAGCCGCGGTCGACGATGGCGCATTCGATCGTCTTGATGGTGACCGGGTTGTCGTCGATGTTCAGCGTGCAGGCTGCCTCGCACGGGGCGGGGCAAATGCGGCCGGTGAACTCCGGGAAGTTGTTGGTGGAATGCAGGTTGATGAGCGCCTGCTGCCACTGCTCCCGATACACCAGGTTGTTCCAGTCCGGGATCTGGTTGTTGACCGGACAGCCGGTGTGACAGAACGGAATGCCGCAATCCATGCAGCGTGCCGCCTGCTTGTTCAGCTCCCCCTCCGGCAGCGGCTTGATGAATTCCTTGAAGGTCTTCAGCCGGACCTCGGGCTTGTCATAGGCACGGTCGCGGCGGTCGACCTCCAGGAAACCGGTGATCTTACCCATTGTATTCTCCAGGCGAGTCAGCCGCCGAGCGGCACGAATGTATAGACTAGGTTGGTCAATCCAGGCTGGGGGTGATGCGGAGCGAACGTCGTGGATGGTGGCCCATGTCCCCGGCCTTGAGCCGGGGATCCGCCCACCAAGACGACCCCACCGTGACGACGGGGGCATCCACCCCGATCGTGCCTAGGCGCGGTGCGTTGGGGCATCCGCCCAGCGTGACGAGGTGGCCGCAATCCGGGTTCGCCATCGCCGACCTGGGTTACTCCGCCGCAACCGTTGCGGCCTTCTGCGGCTCGGCGTTCAGCTCCAGCAGGGCGCGGCGGTAGTCGCGCGGCATGACCTTGACGAAGTGTGACAGCGCGTTGTCCCAATCGTCGAGAAGCGCGCGCGCCTTGGCGCTGCCGGTGAACAGCAGGTGACGCTCCACCAGGATGCGCAGCCGTTCGGCGTCGAAACGCAACGGGTCACCCATGCCGCTGTCCTCGGCGCTGACGGCGCGCTGACGCGGCCGCCCCGGCTCATCCGCCAGGCCGAGTTCGGCAGCGCCGACCTTCTCCAGCTCGACGCCGGCGCGGTTGCACAGCCGGGTGAACCGGCTGGCTTCATCGTACACGTAGGCGATGCCGCCCGACATGCCGGCCGCGAAGTTGCGTCCGGTCGCGCCCAGCACCACGACCACGCCGCCGGTCATGTACTCGCAGCCATGGTCGCCGCAGCCTTCCACCACCGCGACCGCGCCGGAGTTGCGGACGGCGAAGCGCTCCCCGGCCACGCCCTGGAAATAGGCCTCGCCGGAGATCGCGCCATACAGCACCGTGTTGCCGATGATGATGTTGTTCGCCGGATCGCGCGCCACGTTCGCCGGCTGCTTCACCACGACGCGCCCGCCGGACAGGCCCTTGCCGACATAGTCGTTGGCATCGCCGGTCAGGTAGAGCGACACACCGCGCGCGAGGAACGCACCGAAGCTCTGTCCGGCATTGCCGGTCAGGTGGATCGCGATCGTATCCTCCGGCAGCCCGGCATGGCCGTAGCGGCGTGCCACCTCGCCCGACAGCATGGCGCCGACGGTGCGATGGATGTTGCGGATCGGATGTTCGAGCCGCACCGGGGCGCCGGTTTCCAGCGCCGGCTGCGCCTCGCGCAGCAGCACCTGGTCGAGCGCCTTGTCCAGGTGATGGTTCTGCGCCTCGGACCGGTGGATGCCGATGCCGGGCTTGATCCTGGGCTGATACAGGATGCGGCTGAGGTCCACCCCGTGCGCCTTCCAGTGATCGATCGCTCGGCGCATATCGAGCTTGCCGACCTGGCCGATCATCTCGTTGAAGGTGCGGAAGCCGAGCCGCGACATCAGCTCACGCACTTCCTCGGCGACGAAGAAGAAGTAGTTGATGACGTGCTCGGGCTGGCCGGTGAAGCGCTTGCGCAGCACCGGGTCCTGGGTGGCCACGCCCACCGGGCAGGTGTTGAGGTGGCACTTGCGCATCATGATGCAGCCGGCGGCGATCAGCGGCGCGGTGGCGAAGCCGAACTCATCGGCGCCGAGCAGCGCGCCGATGACCACGTCACGCCCGGTGCGCAGCCCGCCGTCCACCTGCACGTAGATACGGCTGCGCAGCCCGTTCAGCACCAGGGTCTGCTGCGTCTCGGCCAGCCCGATCTCCCACGGCGATCCGGCGTGCGTCAGGCTGGTCAGCGGGCTGGCGCCCGTGCCGCCCTCGAACCCGGCAATCGTTACGTGGTCGGCGCGGGCCTTCGACACGCCCGCCGCCACGGTGCCGACGCCGACCTCGGACACCAGCTTCACCGAGATGCGCGCCGCGGGGTTGACGTTCTTCAGGTCGTGGATGAGCTGTGCCAGATCCTCGATCGAGTAGATGTCGTGGTGCGGCGGCGGCGAGATCAGGCCGACGCCCGGGGTCGAATAGCGCACCCGCGCGATGTTCTTGTCGACCTTGTGGCCGGGCAACTGCCCGCCCTCGCCCGGCTTTGCGCCCTGCGCCATCTTGATCTGGAGGTCGTCGGCGTTGACCAGGTACTCGGTGGTCACGCCGAACCGGCCGGAGGCCACCTGCTTGATGGCGGAGCGCAACGAGTCGCCGTTCGGCAGCGGCCGGTAGCGGTCGGACTCCTCGCCGCCCTCACCAGTGTTCGACTTGCCGCCGATCCGGTTCATAGCGACCGCCAGCGTGGTGTGCGCCTCCCGCGAGATGGAGCCGAAGCTCATCGCGCCGGTGGCGAAACGTTTGACGATCTCGCTCGCCGGTTCGACTTCGTCGATCGGCACGGGCGTGTCGACGAACCTGAACTGCATGAGCCCGCGGATGGTCAGCAGGCGCTCGTTCTGGTCGTTCACCGACTGGGCAAATTCCTGATATTCCGACGGCAGATTGCCGCGCACCGCATGCTGCAGCCGGGCGACAGACTCGGGCGTCCAGACATGCGCCTCACCGCGCAGGCGGAACGCGTAGTCGCCGCCGACGTCGAGCATCTTCTGGTAGATCGGATTGTCGCCGTACGCGGTGCGGTGCCGAGCGACGGCCTCGGCGGCGATTTCCGCGAAGCCAACGCCCTCGATCGTGGTTGCCGTGCCGGTGAAGCACTTGTCGACGAACGTCGACGACAGCCCGACCGCATCGAAGATCTGTGCGCCACAGTAGGACTGGTAGGTGGAGATGCCCATCTTGGACATCACCTTCATGATCCCCTTGCCGACGGCCTTGAGGTAGCTCTTTTTCACCTCGGACGGCGTCTTGTTCATCTTCGTCTCGAGGCGGATCTGCTCCAGCGTCTCGAACGCCAGATAGGGGTTGATCGCCTCGGCGCCGTAGCCGGCGAGGACGCAGAAATGGTGCACCTCCCGCGCTTCGCCGGTTTCCACCACGATGCCCGTGCTCATGCGCAGGCCCTGGCGGATCAGGTGGTTGTGCACCGAGGCGGTGGCGAGCAGCGACGGCACCGGGATGCGGTCCGGTCCGACATTGCGGTCGGACAGGATCAGGATGGTGTAGTCGGCCAGCACCGCTTCCGTCGCCTCCTGGCAGATGCGGAAGATGGCGTTCTCCATCCCCGCCGCGCCTTCCTCGGCCGGCCAGGTGATGTCGATCGTGCGGGTGCGGAACGCGCCGCCAGCGATGTTGTCGATGTCGCGGATCTTTTCGAGGTCGGCGTTGGTCAGGATCGGCTGCGACACCTCGAGCCGCAGGAAGTTACCGGCGCTGTGCCCGAGCAGGTTCGGCCGCGGCCCGACGATCGAGACCAGCGACATTACCAGCTCCTCCCGGATCGGGTCGATCGGCGGGTTCGTTACCTGCGCGAAGTTCTGCTTGAAGTAGTTGAACAGCAGCTTCGGCTTGTCCGACAGCACCGCGAGCGGGGTATCGGTGCCCATGGAGCCGACCGGGTCATCCCCCTCCCGTGCCATCGGTTCGAGGAAGAACTGAATATCCTCCTGCGTGTAGCCGAACGCCTGCTGCAGGTGCAGCAGGTTGTCGGGATCGTTCGCCAGTGCCGCGGCGCGGCTTTCGTCGCTTTCGGAGAGTTCCTCCAGCTTGTACTGCGTCTGCTTCAGCCATTCCGCGTACGGATGCTCGCGGGCGAGCTTCTCCTTGATCTCGGCGTCGTCGATGATGCGGCCTTCCTCGAGGTCGATCAGCAGCATCCGGCCAGGCTGCAGGCGCCACTTGCGGACGATCCGCTCCTCCGGCACCGGCAGCACGCCGGTTTCCGAGGCGAGGATCGCCATGTCTTCGTCGGTCACCACGTAGCGCGCCGGCCGCAGGCCGTTGCGGTCGAGCGTCGCGCCGATCTGCCGCCCGTCGGTGAAGGCGATCGCCGCCGGGCCGTCCCACGGTTCCATCAGCGCGGCGTAGTATTCGTAGAACGCCTTCCGCTCGGGGTCCATGAGCGGGTCCTGCGCCCATGCCTCGGGGATCAGCATCATCATCGCATGGGCCAGCGAGTAGCCGCCGGCGACCAGGATTTCGAGCGCGTTGTCGATGCACGCCGTGTCCGACTGGCCGTGCGGGATGATCGGCCACATCTTGTTCAGGTCCGGCCCGATCAGGTCGGATTCCATCGAGCGCCGGCGTGCATACATCCAGTTGACGTTGCCGCGGACCGTATTGATCTCGCCGTTGTGCGCGAGGAACCGGTACGGGTGCGCCAGCTTCCAGGACGGGAAGGTGTTGGTCGAGAAGCGCTGGTGCACCAGCGCGAGTGCCGAGATGGTCAACGGATTGCGCAGATCCTCATAGAAGCTGCCGACCTGGGTCGCCAGCAGGAGCCCCTTGTAGACCAGCGTCCGGGTCGAGAACGACGGCATATACAGCTCGGTCAGCGCCGGCATGTTGCGCTTCTCGGCCAGGCTGCGCAGGTTGTTCAGGATCTGCTTGCGGATCGCCAGGATCTTGCGCTCGAACGCCGCCTGGTCACGGATCGACATGTTGGAGGCGACGATCGCCTGCTTGATCACCGGCATCGTCTCGATGACGGTCTTGCCGAGACCGGTGGTGTCGGTCGGCACGTCGCGCCAGCCGACCATGCTCTGGCCTTCCTTGGCCACCACCTGCTCGAAATGCTCCATGGCGTGCACGCGGGCGTCGGCATCCTTCGGCAGGAAGCACATCGCCACGGCATAGCGGCCCACCGCCGGCAGGGACTTGCCGTTGGCGCGCGCCCAGTCGTTCAGCAGCGCATCGGGCATCTGGATCAGGCAGCCCGCGCCGTCGCCCACCAGCGGATCGGCCCCGACCGCGCCGCGGTGGTCCAGATTTTCCAGGATTTTCAGGCCCTGGGTGATGATGTCGTGTGATTTTCGGCCCTTGATGTTCACCACGAAACCGACGCCGCACGAATCGTGCTCGTTCCGAGGGTCATACAGGCCTTGCTTCACAACCTCATCCATTGCCACAACTTTCCTTGGCGTAAACCGGTCTGCCGTACGGGGATGCGCGAACGCGCGCAAGATAGCATTTCTGCCTGCTGCCCGGGCAAATGGCAACATTCCTGCCGCACCGCAGCGTAAGCGGTTCGTGAGCGGTGGGCAAGACGGGCGTAGGGGTGTTACCCGGGTGCCCAGCCGGGGGCTCTGCCCCCCGGCACCCCCCGGCAAAGGCCGAGCCTTTGCAATCCCACACTTAGTGGGGTGTCCAGAGGGGCAGCGCCCCTCTGGCCGGGTCCCAGGCAGAGCCCTGGGCCTTCCGGCCCGGCGCCCCCCGTGCCATGCTCCTCTGAACCCGCGAACAGGAGGAAACCATGATCGCACTGTATGGGATGGGCAGCCCGAACGTCGTGAAGGTCTACATCGCGCTGGAGGAGCTGGCCTTGCCGTATGAGGTCAAGCCGCTCGATGTGTTCAGCGGCGCCCAGTTCGATGCCGACTTCCTCAAGCTGAACCCGAATGCCAAGGTTCCGGTCATCGTCGATCCCGATGGGCCGGGCGGCAAGCCGTACACCTGCTTCGAGTCAGGTGCGATCCTGCTCTACCTGGCCGAGAAGACCGGCAAGTTGCTGCCGTCCGATCCGGCGGCCAAGTATGACGCGTATCAATGGCTGATGACCCAGATGTCCACTGTCGGCCCGATGTTCGGCCAGATGGTGCACTTCATCCGTTTTGCGCCGCCCGGCAATGATTATTCCAAGAGCCGCTATCGGACGCAGGCGATCCGCGTCACCGAGGTGATCGACCGTCGCCTCGGCCAGGCCACGTGGCTGGCCGGCAACGAATACTCGGTTGCCGACATTGCCACCTTCCCCTGGCTGCGCAACATCCCGACGTTCCTGGGCGCCGAAGCGATGTCGCGCTTTCCGAATGTCGCCCGCTGGGTCAAGGCGATCGATGAGCGGCCTGCCGTGAAGAAGGCGCTTGCCCGGGTGGACGAGGTGCGGGCGCAGACCACGCCGTTCGACAAGGCCGAGCCCGCCAACCTGGACAGGATGTTCGGGCGCGGCCAGTACGCCGCCGCCTGAGGCTGCAGCGTACTCTGCCGAGGTAGGCCCGCGCGATGGGGCGGATCACGTTAACTCACTGCTGGCGCGCGTGGTTCATGTTCTCGGCAGGTCCGCCGCAAACCCACGCGCGCAGGGCCGGCATCCTGCCGGCCCGGATGCCTCAATACATGGGCGCTTCAGTACCCGGGCGCTTCAGTAATGGTAGTATCCACTGCCGCCGAACAGGAGGAGCAGCACAACGATCACCAGCAGCAGCACCATCCCGCCGCCGTAATGCGGGCCGCCATAGTAGCCCGACCGGTAACCGTAATATCCACCCCCGCCGAACAGCAGGAACAGGATAATAATGAGCAGGATCAGCCCCATCGTTTGTGTCCTTGCCGTGTCCTGACCATTGCCAGGTGGAGACAAAGCGCCGCAGCCCGGCGGCGGTTTGGTGTTGATCCGGCTGTCGTGACAGCGAAGCGGTAAACAACCTGGTATGACCTGTCCCGCGTGAGCCTCCCCGCATGACGCTCCCCAGATGACACTCCCCGCTTGGCATCCCGAAAGCCTCGCTGTTCGACTGCCGTTCCTGCACCGCCGAGCAGCCCTGACCCGCGCCGTTCGCGCATTCCTTGCGGCCCGGGGATACCAGGAGGTCGAAACCCCCTACGCGGTCCCTGCCCCGGGCGAGGAGGTGCATCTGCGCGCCTTCGCCACGACGCGCCGCCACCATGACGGAACCGAGGAGCCGTTATGGCTGCACACCAGCCCGGAATTCGCCATGAAGCGCCTGCTGGCCGCGGGTGCCGGGCCGATCTTCCAACTCGCCCGGGTCTGGCGGAACAATGAGGGCAGCGACACCCATGCGCCCGAGTTCACCATGCTGGAGTGGTATCGTCCTGGCGCCGGCCTGGATGACCTGATCAGCGAAACCGCGGAGCTGCTGCGGGCCGTCCTGCCTCCCGCCGTGACATGCCGCGGCGTTACCACCGATCTTTCGAGCTTCGAGCGCATCACGGTCGTCGAAGCCTTCACGAGATACGTCGGCGCCGACCTGTTGAGCATCGGTGAGGACGCCGCTGCGCTCGCCGCCGCTGCACGCACCCGCCTGCGCGACGGGGAAACCTGGGAGGACGTGTTCTTCCGCCTACTGCTCGAACGGGTCGAACCCAACCTCGGCCGGGCGCACCTGACGTTCCTGACCCACTGGCCGGCCGCGCAGGCCGCGTTGGCCCGCCGCGATCCTGCCGACCCGCGCGTCGCCGAACGGTTCGAGCTGTTCGTCTGCGGCATGGAGCTCGCCAACGCCTTCGTCGAGCTGACCGATGCGGACGAGCAGCGTGAGCGGTTCACGGCCGACCGCGCGCGGCGGCATGCGTTGTATGGTCCGGACTGGCCGCTGGATGAGGATTTCCTGGCCGCCCTGGCGCACGGCATGCCGCCGGCCGCCGGGATCGCCCTGGGCTTCGACCGGCTTGCCATGATTGCCAGCGGTGCCGACCGGATCGGCCAGGTCCTCTGGCTGCCGCCGCCTGATCTCGCGTGATACGGGAGCCATGACCATGCGCCGCGTGCTGATGATTGCGATGCTGACCGCCCTTACGGGGTGCGTAAACCTGCTGGCCGAGCGCCGTGCTGAACTCGCCCACTGGGTCGGGCAGCCGGAAACCGCGCTGGTCGGCGCCATGGGGGCGCCGACCCGCACGTATGAGACCGGCGGCATGAAGTTCCTGACCTACGAGGACCGGCGCGTCGAGATCATCCCCGGCACGCCGTATTATTTCGGTCCGGGCCCGTTCTGGTATGGCGGCGGGTTCCCGCCCGAGGCCATCACCGAGGTCTGCAACACCACCTTCACCATCGCCGGCGGCGTGGTGCGGGCATTCAGCCTGCGCGGCAATGCCTGCGGGTAACTGCTGACCCAGCCCGAACTGCCCCTATCCGCCCTCGATCTTCGGGATGAAGAACACCTCCGCGCCCGGCGGCACCGGCTGGAAGTAGCCGGTCTCGTGCAGCGCGCCGTTGATGGCGACGGTGGTCTCCTCCTCCAGGTGCTCGCCGAGGCCCGGATACAGCTCGTCCATCGCCTTCAGCACGCCGCGGAGGTTCTTCGCCTCCACCTCGAACTCCCGCACGCCGTCGGTGTAGCGGCGTGCGAAGCCCGCGGTGAAGACGACCCTGGCCATGTGTCCGCTCAGCCCTTCTGCGCCGCCAGCGCGGCGAGCACGCGCGGCGGCGACATCGGCAGCTCGGTCATGCGCACGCCGGTGGCTGCCGCGATGGCATTGGCGATCGCCGCCATCGGCGGGCAGATGTTCACCTCGCCGACGCCTTTCGCGCCGTATGGATGCGCCGGGTTCGGTACCTCCACGAGGATCGGCTCGATCATCGGCAGGTCGGACGCCACCGGGCAGCGGTAGTCCAGGAAACCGGGATTATCGAGCTGGCCGTGACTGTTGTAGATATACTCCTCGTTCAGCGCCCAGCCGATGCCCTGCACCACGCCGCCCTGAATCTGTCCCTCGACATAGCTCGGGTGGATGGCGCGGCCGACATCCTGCGCGGCGACGAAGCGGAGGATGGTGACCTTGCCGGTTTCGGGATCGACCTCGACGTCGCAGAACTGGGTCGAGAAGCCGGGCGCCTGGCCGCCGGCATTGACACCGGCCGAGGTGGTGATCGGCCCGCCGGTGGCCGCCGCTTTCGCCGCCAGCTCCTTGAGTGACAGCGGCTTGAAGTCGCCGACGTTGGAGGAAGCCGGCTTGGCGTAGCCATCCTCCCATACGACGCCTTCCTCATCGACGCCCCAGATCAGCGCGGCGCGCTGGCAGAGCACCTTGATCGCGCTCTTCGTCGCGTCCACCACCGCGGTGCCGGTGGCGAACGTGACGCGCGAGCCGCCGGTGACATGGGTGTAGCCGACCGAAGCGGTGTCGGCGACGATTGCCCGCACCTGGTTGTAGTCGATGCCCAACGTTTCCGCCGCCATGATCGCCATGGACGCGCGCGACCCGCCGATATCCGGGCTGCCGGTGGCGACCAGTACCGATCCGTCGGCGTTGATCTGCAGTGTCGCGCTGGATTCACCGCCGCCGTTGAACCAGTAGCCCGACGCGACGCCCCGCCCCTGGTTGGGGCCGAGCGGCGCCTGGTAGGCCGGGTGGTTCATGATCGCTTCGACGGTCTCCAGGTATCCGGCATGGGCGTGCTTCGGGCCGGCGATCGTCGGGGTGCCGATCCGGCAGGCGTTGCGCCGCCGCAGCTCCAGCGGGTCCATGCCGATCTGCTGCGCCAGCATGTCGAGCACGCTCTCCACCGCGAAGGCCGAGATCGGCGAGCCCGGCGCGCGGTACGCCGCCGCCTTCGGCCGGTTCGACACCACGTCGAAGCCGATCGCGCGCTGGTTGGGGATGTCGTACGGCGCGTAGGCACACAGGCAGCCGTTCATCACCGGCGAGCCGGGGAACGCGCCCGCCTGGAACTTGTACATGCCATCGGCGGCGGTGATCCTGCCGTCCTTGGTCACGCCGATCTTGACCCACATCGAGGCGCCCGAAGTGGGACCGGAGGCACGGAACACATCCTCCCGCGTCATCTGCAGCCGGACCGGCAGCCCGGACTTCTTCGACAGCGTTGCCGCCACTGGTTCGAGGTAGGTCACCGTCTTGCCGCCGAAGCCGCCGCCGATCTCCGCCGGGGCCACGCGAATATCGCCCAGCCGAGCCCCCATGACCTGGGCGGTGAGGGCACGCATGGTGAAGTGGCCCTGGCTCGAGGACCAGATCTCGCACTGCCCGTCCGCCTCGTACTTCGCGACACAGGCATGCGGCTCGATATAGGCCTGGTGGACGGCGGCGGTCTTGAATTCCTTCTCGATCACGACATCGGCCTGCCGGAACCCGGCCTCGACGTCGCCGATGGCGAACTCGAGCCGCTTGGAGATGTTGGAAGGCTTCGTCGGCTTCGGTTCGATGCCGCGGGTGATCATGTCCTCGAACAACAGCGGCGCGTCGTCCTTCATCGCCTCATCCACGTCGATAACGTGCGGCAATACCTCGTAATCGACCTTGATCAGCCGGGCGGCTTCCTCGGCGATGCTGGCGCTGATCGCGGCGACGGCGGCCACTGCGTGGCCCTCATACAGCACCTTCTCCCGCGCCATGATGTTGCGGGTAACGTGCCAGAAGTTCACCGCCACCCGTTCGGGGCCGATGTAGTCGAACTTCTGCTCCGGGAAGTCCTTCGAGGTGACGACTGCCTTCACGCCGGGCAGCTTCTTGGCTTCCGAGGTGTCGATCGAGCGGATCCGTGCGTGCGCATGCGGGGAGCGCAAAACCTTGCCAAACAGCATTCCCGGCAGCTTCAGGTCTGCACCGTACAAGGCTCGCCCGGTCACCTTGGGTACGCCGTCGGGACGGATTGGGCGGGTTCCGACCCACTTGAAGCGCTTTACGGACTCGGTGACGATCGTCGTGTCGTTCATGCTTCCCCCTTCGGGTTTCGCGTCGGTCCTGGCCTGCCGGGTTTGCCGGGACTGTCGGGTTTGCCGGGACTGTCGGGTGCGCCAGGACTGTCGGGTGCGAAAGTGCAGCCCGGACGCCGGAATGGCAAGAGCCGCCCGGCGTCCGCACGCGGTCACGACGTGCCCCGCCCGGCATCACGGCCGGAGGAGGCGCACCGGAGGAAGCTCAGCGGGTTGCAGCCCGCGGTCGCCGAGCCCTATGCGGAGCCGGCGACGTAGGCTGTCAGGCTTTCGACCGTCGCGTCCTGCTGCATGATGCGGGCCTTCACCACGTCACCGATGCTGATCAGCCCGACCAGCGTTTCATGGTCGAGTACCGGCAGGTGGCGGAAGCGGCCAGCGGTCATGAT